>CAZKVA010000283.1:310-1558 GCA_964556035.1 uncultured Actinomycetota bacterium | reverse complement strand
TCTACTTGTAAACTGTGGTATATATATTAAAATTTACATATTATTAAATATTATAATAGTAAAAATTTAGACGATATAGAACTTATCTTATCGCTTAATTAATAGCTTTTAGTGACTGAAGTGGTTTTATGGTAATAAATGATTTATTAATAAGAATAGGGTTTTTGTTTTTACCTGGAATAATAGCATTTATCGTAATTGAAAGATTAAATAGTGGCAAAGAGATAAAATTTTTTAAATCTATAATATATTCTTTTATTTTAGGATTTATTTGCTATGGATTTTATAATCTCTTAATGTCTTTAATTAAACTAGATATTTATTATAAATGTTCCTTTTTTTCTATATTGTCACAAGGGGATATAAAAGAGATAAATTTTAATGAAATATTATTAGTCTCTGTAATAGCAGTTTTTATTGGATACATTGCCACATATTTAATAAGGTATAAAATTTTACATAAGATAGCTCATCTAATTAAAGCTTCAAGTAAGTTTGGTGATCAAGATGTTTGGAGTTACATAATGAATTCTAAGAGTGAAGACTTGGGATGGGTAGTGATAAGAGATATTAAAAATAACTTAGTATATGAAGGTTGGATTAGTGCTTTTTCCGATGGTAGTGAAAAAGATGAAATATTTTTGAAATTTGTAAAAGTTTATCAAAATTCAACTGGAGATTTTTATTATAAAGTCCCAGCACTTTATTTATCTACAAAGAAAGAAAATCTTATATTCGAATTCCCAAAAATAAACAATGAAAAAAATAATTTAAATAAGGAGGATGATAAAAATGGCGGAAGATAGAAGTATAAAAGAGGGACAAGTAAGAAAAGGTATGACTAACCCAGATCCTAAAACTCCAAGACCCTCGGTATCACCACCGGCACAAAGACCTGCTGAAAATTCTGATAAAAAATAAATATTTTATAAAAATTTCTATATACTGCATACAGTAAAATACAATATTAAAAGGTTTTATTATGTTAGAAGTAACAATGTATGCGACAATAACTATAGCTTTGGCTACTGTTTGTTATACAATTTTTTCAGGAATTACAATTAAAAAGTTAAATGAACAGAATAAATTATTAATTCTTGAAAGTCATAATAAATTAGCATCATTTCTAAGAGATGAATGGAAAAATGCTGGATTTAATAAAATAGTTGTTAAGCTAAAAAATTACACATCACATAGTTTTATAAAGAGTCTAACTATGGTTAAAACAGAAAATACAAAAGAACAAAT
>CAZKVA010000283.1:0-300 GCA_964556035.1 uncultured Actinomycetota bacterium | reverse complement strand
TTCAAGAATGTAACTTTCTTATATGATAATATTTTTTAATTATTAATTTAAATTATTTTTATATTTTTATAAACTTTATAAAAAAGTAAAATTAATTCATGTATATAAACATTTACACAATGAAGTGGTGAATAATAGTATAGATTTATTAAGTACAGACCAACTAAATAGAATAATAGGTCTAACTAAAAAAATAAATAATTATATAGATAAAGATCAATTAAATATTGAAACCATATTACTACATTTCGAATTTCTTTATGGTGATACAGAATGGGCTTGTAATGAAAATTATAGTAA
>CAZKVA010000282.1:0-1584 GCA_964556035.1 uncultured Actinomycetota bacterium | reverse complement strand
AGACTCAAATCATTTAAGCCCCCGCTAAAAAGTTCTTCACCTATCTTGACCATAAATATCTTATCATCAGTAAAATCCATAAGCATCTTCATGAGAAGGTACTCATTCTCTACAAGATTTAAGACCTGCTGGATATTTTTAATATCTATAAACTCCGGCTGTTTCATAATGACTGAAGTGCCGTGGACAAAGATTCTATCATAAAGGACATTTTCCTCCATGCATCCTTTCACAAGATGCAATATCAAATTTACAAGAAGTACAAGATTAGCGTCTGAACTATCACCCTTGATATTGATTGCTTCAATATCTCTGATACTCTTATCCCTTAATTTTGTATTAAGGACCCCTGCTGCGCCCTGAAGGTCAAGCTCATTAAAATCACCCTCCAGCCTAAAATTCCTTTTATATACTCTTCCTGTATCTGTTATAAAGATCATGAGATGATCCACTCCTTCAAGCTTAAGCAGCTCAAGGTGCTTGAACCTGCTCTGGTATATACTCGGCGCCACTATCATGGAAAGATAATTTGTTATCTTTGCCAGCATCTCAGCAGATTGCTTGAGAACATTTTCTATTCCCATACTTTTCGATATCACTGTCCTTATATCAGGCATGTCCTCGTCTCTCTGGACCAATGGATTTAATTCCTTGCCTGTTATATTATCGACATAAAATCGGTATCCCATATCTGTAGGTATCCTACCGGCAGAAGTATGAGGATGTGTAAGATAGCCCATCTCTTCCAGATCATTCATCTCTTTCCTTATAGTAGCAGAGCTTATATCCAGATCCAGATCAGAAGCTATCCTTGCTGATGAGACCGGCTCAGCTTCCTGTATAAACTTTATTACCACTTCCTGAAGTATATGTTTTTTTCTATTTGTAAATTTCATTTATATAAAATCCTCTAAATATCAGAATCAATGCATTATAATTACCTATTGCTGCCAGACTTCTTTTATGATACTATTTAGTAGTTCTATAGTATAGCAATTTAATGCTATATTATAAAAAAAATTCTTTGAAAATTAAATAAAACCATTTCTTAGGGGAGCCGGGAAGGCTGAGAGGACAGGATACATTCTGTCGACCCTCTAAACCTGATCTAGATAATGCTAGCGTAGGAAAAGTAGAATAATAAAAAAACTACCGATCTATGACAGGTTGGTAGTTTTTTTATTTTAAGCAATATCAGGACAGGGATCCTGAGAAAACAGGCACGGAACAAGAAAGTATAAACATGAATCATAGCAAAAAGAAAATAAAAAAGGCTGTTATCGTAGCTAATGGACCAATAGAGCATCCTGAAAAGATCTATAGGATACTCACATCAATATCCTTCACTGGCGGTGATACTATAGTAATCAGCGCTGACGGCGGAGTCTCCAATACTCTGGAACTCGGCCTTATACCTGATATTATCATTGGAGATATGGATAGTATTGACGTGGATATAAAGAAAAAAAAGACTAAAGAACTATCAAAGGTAAAGTATGTCTGCACTTCACACGATAAAGATGAAAGCGATACCCGTCTTGCAGTGGATCATGCAGCAGGGATGGGCATAAAAAATATTATTAT
>CAZKVA010000281.1:0-1605 GCA_964556035.1 uncultured Actinomycetota bacterium | reverse complement strand
ATGTTATTAAATGATGAAAAATTAGATAGAAACTTGAAATCAATATAGAGGTATGGATTTGATATTGTAATTGATGTAACAGGAAAGTTATAAGTTTGCAAACAACTTTTTAAATACACAAACAATAAAGAAGGATTTTATTTTATGGAGTTTGTGAAAAAAAATAAGCATAAGTCCATATTAGATATATAGGAAAGGTTTATCTATTTATGAAGCTTTTCCTTTAAATAAAACAATGCCTATGGCAATAGAACTGTTAAAAATAATAAAATCAATCTCAAAGATTTGATTTCACATTAATTAAAACTTTCTGATTTTAATGAAACTTTAAAAACTGTAGATAGCAGTAATTTGTTAAAAATTATTTTTAAATGTTAGAAAAATAATAAGCGTCTGTTATAGAATCGGGAATTTCAAAGGGTAGTCTTATCAGAAATGAATAATAAGATCTATATAATAAAAGATTGTTTTTCGCTATTTATAATGGATTCATCAATATTATACGAGAATACTGTTTTGTTAACTTTATTAAGATAGACATTCTATAAAAAGAAAAGGTAAAAAATATTAAATTGTCAAAGAACTTTAGAAATTAAAATCATTAAAGATATTTGCTCTTTGAAAACTAAATAAGTTAAGCAGCATTCTTAAGAGTCAAAGGCTGCATAAATACCCTGGATGATTCATATTCGGTTTTATGCTTTAACATAGAATACATCATCCTGGCAAGCTTTACAGCTACCTTGATCAGAGCCTTTTTAGCCGGCATGCCGGCAGATACATTATCATGATAGTACTTCCTGAGCTGGCTATTATGTTTAATGCAGGCAACACTGGCAAGATAAAGCATATACCTGAGTTCCTTGGGGCCAGCTTTTTGGATAGTAGGGTTTTTCTTCTTGTATTTGCCGGATTCAAATATCTTAGGATAAAACCCAATAAAAGAGACAAGCTTATCTGAAGATGAAAATCTTGATACATCCCCGACATAGCCCATAAAAGTAGCAATGGTGCCAATGCCTACGCCTTTTATGGAGTTTAAAATATCATAGTCAGAAGATCCTCCGGAAGGATCCTCTGGGTCAAGGATGGATATTATCTCATCCTCTATATCCTTTACTTTTAAGCTTAGAGATGAGATCTCATCAAGTTGCATCGTAATAGTCATCCCTCTGGACCGGGAGGCTTTTCCGGAGTAGAAGCTATCCTTTGCAGCAGCAATAAGATCTGTGGCCTTATCAAGGTTAAAATTGCATCCCTGGTATCTTCTAAAGATTTTAACAAGCTTTGAGACACTTGCCTTTGCCATATGGCATGATGTGGGATATTTTGATAAAATCTCTATAGATACTTTGGAGAAGGGATGAGAGATTATCATATTGTATTCAGGAAATACAAGATAAAGAAGTGATAGTACACTTTTCTTTAGATCTTTTACCCTTCTCTGGAAGCTATATTTGATTCTTACAAGCTCCCTTAGCTCCATCATACTATCATCAGAGATATAAAGGCTCTCATACTTTCTGCCCGAGATAAGTCCAGCTATAGCTATAGCATCTATTGGATCAGTTTTTATCTTAAATCCCATTGCCTGACGGTACTTTT
>CAZKVA010000280.1:0-1617 GCA_964556035.1 uncultured Actinomycetota bacterium | reverse complement strand
TTAAATAATGGCAAATACCCTGAAATTTATAAGAAATACTTCAGGAAATATCCTGACAGAGGATATGGCAATAATTTTATCAACTGGGGTAATTCTGAAAGCTTAAAACCATATAATAGCTTTGGAAACGGTTCTGCCATGAGGGTAAGCCCTGTGGGATTTGCTTATGAAACATTAGACGTAGTGCTAAAAGAAGCAGAGAAAAGTGCTGTGGCCACACATAATCATCCGGAGGGCATAAAGGGGGCACAGGCTGTAGCGTCCTGTATTTATCTAGCAAGGAAAAGTAAGTCCAAGATTGAGATAAAAGAATATATTACCAATACTTTTAATTATGATCTTGAAGATACATTGGATAATATAAGGATAGATTATAGATTTGATGAGACCTGCCAGGGGAGCGTTCCGCAGTCTATTATAGCTTTTTTAGAAGCTAATGATTTTGAAGATGCTATAAGAAAAGCAATATCAATAGGCGGTGACAGCGATACTATTGCCTGCATTACAGGGGGAATAGCAGAAGCATATTATGGAGAGATTCCAGAGGATATCAGGTCAGAAGTACTAATAAGATTGGACAAAAATATACTTGAGGTCATATCTGAATTCTATGATAAATTTATTTGAAATGTTAGATTCTTCTTTGTGCCATAATGCAAATATTACTGAACCATAAAAAGTGCTTAAATTGGCGAGGTCTCCGGGATAAATTTTGTTCTTGTAAACTTTACAAACTATGATATTATAGATATAAATGTAAAGTTATGAAAAGTGAGGTGTTAATTATGCAGGCGGATAAAGTGTCTGCAAATCTTAAAAGGATTAGAGAAGTCAAAGGAATGACTATGCAGAATGCAGCAAATGCTGCTGGCATAAGCAGAATGGCTTATCATAATATTGAGAAGGGAATAGCCAAACCCCGTGTTAGTAATCTTCAGAAACTTGCCAACGCTTTAGATGTGAAAGTTTTTGACCTGGTAAGATCTGTTCCTGAATTACATAGTGTTAGATTTCGTGCTCTTAAATGGAAAACTAAAAGATCCAGATTAATACGTGAAGATATAAAAAGTGAAACCGCTTTATGGATGAGAGATTTTAATGATTTGGAAAATATGCTCCCTGGAGTGAAACACAAAAAATCATGTATTAAAAACAAGAAATATAATATGCAGGAATTGTTACCAGAAAAAGCAGCGGAAAAAGTAAGGGAATGTTTAGAACTAAAAGAAGATGAAGTGATTACTGATATATGCGGACTCGTTGAGTTTGCTGGGATCAAATTACATTTTATGAACATTGAGCTTGACAACTTCTTTGGCTTTTCTGTTGATGATAAGGACCTGGGTGCCGCTATTGTTGTTAATACTCATGAATCAATTTCTACAGAAAGAAAAATATTTACCATAGCTCATGAATTAGGTCATATTATTATGCATCCCAGTTCCTTTAATGATGAGGATGAAGAGATAAAAGCACAAGAAGAAGAGGCTAATATATTTGCAAGTCATTTTATAATGCCCCTGATTGCTTTTGAGAAAAGATTAAATGAGGTTAAGGGGTTAAATTATGTTGATGTGATATTGCATATCAAGAGAGTCTTCAAGGTTAGTTATAAAA
>CAZKVA010000279.1:0-1645 GCA_964556035.1 uncultured Actinomycetota bacterium | reverse complement strand
GAACCCAGGGATTTAAGTGCGATCTTTATATTTTCATATATTCTTTTCATCTTTTAGTTATTCTCCCCCAGGTCATTTATTTTATCTTCCAGCCTCGGCATGCTCTTGAGCATCTCCCTGGCATCGATCGGATTTTCTATCTTTTCTTCATTGACTATCATCCCATCCCTTATAAAGACTATTTTTTGGGCATGCTTTGCAAGTTCAAGTTCATGCGTTACAAAAAGAATTGTCTTACCCTGTTTATTCAGGTCCTGGAAAATAGCCAGAATCTCCTCTCCTGTTCTTGAATCCAGGTTCCCGGTTGGTTCATCAGCCAATATCACAGATGGATCATTTACAAGGGCTCTGCCTATGGCTACCCTCTGCCTCTGGCCCCCGGAAAGTTCATTGGGCCTATGTCTTATCCATTCGGTAAGACCGACTGATTCTATTACTTCACTTACCAGTTCTTTCCTGGATTTTGCCGATCTCTTTCTTGAATAGATAAGGGGAAGCTCAATATTTCCTATGACATTGGACTTCGAAAGAAGATTAAAAGTCTGGAATACAAATCCGATCTTTTTATTCCTTATTTCTGCGAGCTGATTATCATTTAACCTGCTTATATCATTATCTTCAAGTAAATATGAACCGGAGGTAGGAATATCAAGTGCACCAATAATATTCATAAGTGTTGATTTTCCTGATCCTGAAGGCCCCATCAGGGCAACAAATTCCCCCTCTCTCATAGTGAAATCAGTTCCCCTTAATGCATTTACCTTTATGTCACCAATCCTGTATACCTTGGTGATATCTTTAATATCTATGACTTTTTGCTCCATTATTTACCTGCCGTTTATTTAAATATTTTTAAAAGGTTGTGAAAGTTTATTTTATTCTTGAAGTAACTATTATATCTCCCTCTTTGAGTCCTGAGATCACTTCAATATACAGATAATCATTTATACCTGTTGTGATCTCTGTCTGTCTTACGGCTTCTTGTATATTTTCAGGATCCACATCAAATGTTGTCAGCAGATCCACAAAACTCCGTCCATCTTCTTTATAGACTGACTGGATTGGGATATAGAGGACATCCTCTGTCTTCCGGGTTATGATAGATGCATTAGCCGATAAACCATAAAATATCTCAACTTCTTCTCCTGCATCAAATTCGATCAATACTTCATAGGATGTGATGCCGCTATCATTTACAGAAACAGGGATGATCTCAGATACAGCCCCGTCAAATTCCAGCGTAGAATAAGCATCAAGGGTTATAATGGCTTCAACTCCTTTGGAGATCTTGAATATATCATTCTCACTGACAGTTACCTTTACTATGAATTCATCACTTATAAGGGTGAGAGTGTTGGATCCGCCTGCCTGCTCGCCTATCCTGAAATCTGAGGATAATACTACTCCATCATAAGGGGCAAAGAATTTGTAGTCCTGGAGACTTTCCTCCGCCTCTTCCAGTTCTTTTTTTGCAGCTTCTACCGCCAGTTCGGTCTGTTTTAAATTCTCAGCTGTCAATTTTATTTGTGCCTCCGTTGACTGCATGCTGGAAAGATTATTCCAGTGATTGGATGACTGATTGTCAATTGACTGTTCATAAGAAGTTTCTGCCTGGTTGGTAGTAAAGCGGCTAGAACTCTTTACG
>CAZKVA010000278.1:0-1650 GCA_964556035.1 uncultured Actinomycetota bacterium | reverse complement strand
ATAATTGGCAATGAGCTTAGAAGGAGGCAAAAAGGTTATGGCCGCGGCGGCAGGCTGGCCATTGAAAAGGATAGTGTCGAGTTAATATCAGGTATCAGGAAAGGACTTACAACCGGATCCCCCATATCTTTTATTATAAGGAACAAAGACTGGGAAAACTGGCAGGACCTGATGAGTATATTCCCTGATCCAAATAAAGATGAAGATGAAGATAAGCTCCTTGCGCCGAGACCCGGACATGCCGACCTCACCGGTTTTATAAAATACAGGCTCAATACAATCAGGGACGTAATAGAAAGAAGCAGCGCAAGGGAGACTGCAGCAAGAGTTTGCATTGGTAGTTTTGCTAAAATAGCTCTTGAAATAATAGGTATAAAGGTTTTTAGCTATGTTAATAGTATCGGTAAAGTAGCTTTAAATAAATCTATAAACATACAAGGTAAAGAAGTTTTAAACGCTATTGAGAAATCTCAAGTTAGATGCCCCGATGTGCCCATTACAAAAAAAATGATGAAAGAGATCGATCTTGCCAAAAAAGCTGGAGACAGTATCGGCGGCAGTTTTAAAATAATTATCACAGGAGCTCCTCCAGGTCTGGGGAGTTTTACAGAGTGGGACAAACGTCTTGATGCCAGACTATCCTATGCAGTAATGTCAATCCCTGCAATAAAAGCTTTTGAGGTAGGTAATGGTGCAGCCTCAGGGGCTACTAGTGGCCTTGATTTTCATGATGAGATATTTTACCGGGAGAATAAAGGTTTCTTTAGGAAAACTAATAGGGCTGGCGGAATAGAAGGCGGTATGTCCAATGGTGAAGATATAATAATCGGGGCAACCATGAAACCAATACCCACAACTACAAAAGGAATGCATACAGTTGATATAAAAAGTAAAAAAGATACTGTTTCCATTAAGGAAAGGTCAGATGTATGCGCAGTTCCAAGTGCAGCAATTGTTGCGGAAGGCGCAATAGCTATAGAGATATTTAAAGCAGTGCAGAAAAAGTTTGGTGGCGACAATATTGCTGAACTTGTAGAAAATCTAAATAATTATAAAAAATATATAAGACAGATTTGAAACCAAAGGAAAATATATCCCTTATTGGCTTTATGGGGTCCGGTAAAACGACCATAGGTAAACTATTAGCAGAAAGGACAGGATATCTTTTTATTGATCTGGACAGAATAATAGAACTAAGTGAAAGTAAAACGATAAATGAGATATTTACCTGCTCCGGAGAAGAATATTTCAGGGAAATCGAGTCAAAAATAATTAAAAAAGTTTATTTTAACAATAAATGTGTTTTTGCCTGTGGGGGTGGTGTGATACTAAGGGGAGAAAATATGAAGTTGATCAGGAAAAACAGCACAGTGTTTTATCTGGAGATTTCTCCCCGTGAAGCCCTGAATAGATTAAAAGGTACTTCTGACCGTCCATTGCTTCAAACATCTGATAAGTTAAAAAACGTCAACGCACTTCTGGAAAGCAGGAGCTCTATGTATCAGAAATATTCAGATATAATAATTCAAAATGACGGAAACTCCGCAAAATTTGCAGTTGATGAAATTTTAAAAAAATTCCAGAATAATAAATAAAAAACAGATATTAATTTTATGAAAATAATAAAGACAAAGACTTCTCTTAGAAATT
>CAZKVA010000277.1:0-1686 GCA_964556035.1 uncultured Actinomycetota bacterium | reverse complement strand
AATGTCTTATCGGCTTTAACCTTTTATCTAGCTCATAAACAAGTGGTGTTCCTGTGGGAATATTAAGATCAATAATCTTTTCATCAGGAATTTTGTCAAGGTATTTAATTAAGGATCTTAAACTGTTTCCATGAGCTATAATTAATACCTTTTTTTTCAATTTAATTGTCAGTGTGACAGTGTCGAACCAATACGGTATTAATCTTAAATAGGTATCTTTTAGACTTTCAGTAAAAGGTAGTTCTTTTTTCCCCAAATCTTTATATTTAGGATCATTGCCAGGATATCTCTTATCACTTTTATCTAGGGCGGGAGGTCTTATATCCCAGCTTCTTCTCCATAGGTGGCATTGTTTTCCCCCGCATTCTTTTGCAGTTTCTGCTTTATTTTGTCCCTGAAGAGCTCCATAGTGGCGTTCATTAAGTCTCCAGGTCTTCATTACCGGAATCCACATAAGATCCATCTCGTCCAGTACTAGCCATAGAGTTCTAATTGCCTTTTTAAGGTAGGAAGTATATGCTATATCAAAACTATAACCAGCTTCTTTTAGAAGTTTACCTGCATCTTTTGCCTCTTTAATACCTTTCTTGGTTAAGTCTACGTCAGTCCAACCAGTGAACCGGTTTTCCTTATTCCAAATACTTTCGCCGTGTCTTAAAAGTACTAGTTTATACATTATGATTAGTTGCTATTTGACTGTGCTTTAAAAATCTCATGAATATTTACCTATATAATAAATATTTTATATTTTGTATAAAAGTTATAATTACATTATCCAATCTCAAAATGTAATTATATATAGAGTAAAATAATTACTATTATAATCTCCCAAAATTTTTTAGTATCTAAATACTAATTAAAAAGTTGTACACTACAATGAGAAGAACTATCGTATTTTTATTAGCTTTATGCAAAATCTCCTTTTTCTATCTTTATATCACTTCCATTAATTTCTTTTAATACCTCATCATAGGTTAAAAGTCTTTTTTTTGAGCCTTTAAACTTCAAAACAGAGTGTGAGTTTACAATGGCTAGCTTAAGCGATAATTTCATATCACCTGTTTCTATCATTCCTGCAAGAAAAGATGAGGAAAAACTGTCTCCAGCTCCGGTAGCTTCGACCACTTTTATATTCTGTGGGAAAATCTTAAAATAAGAGCCATTGCCGTCAACACCATGAACCGGATTTTTCCCATCAGTTATTATGGCTATTTCTGGTCCCAACTTTTTTAAACTTTTTATTTTTTTTAAAGGTTTACCTTTCCCTATCAGAAGAGAAGATTCTTCCTTATTAAGGATAAGTATTTTAGTGTTTTTTAATATATTCTTTAGATATTTATTTCCATATTCGCAAAGATAGTTACTGGGATTAAAACATATATTTATTTTATTTTTAGAAGCAAAATCTGCAAGCTTTTCTAAAGTTTCAAATGATTTATCCATCATGCTTGAAAAATAGAACCATTTTGTTTTTAACTTTTGTAAATTTATTTCTGAAAAATACAAATTATTATTGGCACCTTTATAACTTAATATAGTCCTTCTTTTTTCCAAACTATCTAGAATTACTGAATAGCCAGTTTTTTCTTCTGGATTTTTACTTATTGAACCCAAAAAATCCACATTTTCACCTTTTAGTTCATCTAGTATTTTTAATCCGTTTTCATCATTTCCAAGCTTACCAAT
>CAZKVA010000276.1:0-1700 GCA_964556035.1 uncultured Actinomycetota bacterium | reverse complement strand
TAAAAAAAGCTATCATTATAACTAATGGGATAATGGGACATCCTGAGAGGATTCGAAGGCTTATCTCAACAAAATCCTTTATCGCTGGTGATACCCTGATAATAAGTGTTGATGGAGGCTTTTACAATACTATAAAGCTTGGTCTTAAGCCCGATTTGATCATTGGGGGTAACCATAGATACAAAAAAAATGATAAAAAAAATGCCTGGCACAGATTATATCTCGGCTCCACCTGATAAAGATGAAAGCGATACCCAGCTCGCAATAGATCATGCAGTAAGGATAGGTACTGAAAATATTATTATAGGAGCTCTTGGTGGCAGGGATGGTCTTGCGTATATATGATCAGGGCCAAACAATCATTTGCTACAGATAGAGTCTTTGTAGCAATAATAGTTATAACTGTGCTGAGTGTACTGCTGCTAAAGCTAATAGAATTCGCAGAAAAAAGGAGTATGCCCTGGCTAAGAAGACGAAGTGATGAATATATTAATAATCAATAGATAATATGAAAGAGGTTCTTATGATCATGAAAAGAAAAATGATTACACCAATAATCACAACTTTACTGATAGCGTCAATACTTTTTGTCAGCTTGCCTTCATGCAAAAACGCTGACGCAAACAGTGAAAACTTAAGAAAAGTGACAGTAGTGCTTGACTGGGTACCCAATACTAATCACACAGGGATTTATGTTGCCAGGGGAAAGGGCTATTATGCTGATGAAGGCATGCAAGTAGAAATAATCCAACCCTCAGAGGGGGGAAGTGCGGACCTGGTAGCAGCAGGGAAAGGTGAATTCGGGATCAGTTATCAGGAACAAGTGACTTATGCAAGGACAGCCGAAAATTCATTACCAATAGTCGCTATAGCTGCAATAATACAGCATAATACTTCAGGTTTTGCTTCTCCTGTAGATAGGAATATTAAGACTCCTGCTGATTTTGAAGGAAAAAAATATGGAGGCTGGGGTTCCCCTATGGAAGAAGCCATGCTTAAGGGATTGATGGAAAAATATGATGCGGATTATTCAAAACTTGAAATAGTAAATATTGGTGCTTCTGATTTCTTTACGAGCGTTGAAAGGGATGTCGATTTTGCCTGGATCTATTATGGATGGGACGGCATAAGGTCGGAGATTATAGAATTTCCAATAGATTTCATGCTGCTCCAGGATATAGAACCAGCTCTTGATTTCTATACACCTGTCTTGATAGCAAGCGAGAACACAATAGAAACTGATCCTGACCTTATAAGAAGTTTCCTTTCTGCTACAGAAAAAGGATACAGATTCGCCATAGAAAATCCTGGGGAAGCTGCAGATATATTCCTTTCTGATAATAGCGAACTTGATCGTGACATGATTATAGCAAGCCAGGCATATCTCTCTAAAAATTATATAAGCTATTCCGAAGGCTGGGGTGTTATGAAAAAAGATATCTGGGAAAATTTCGGTAGCTGGATGTATGGCAATGATCTCCTTAATAGAACTCTTGATGTAGAAAATGCATATACGAATGAATTTCTGCCTGAATAATTAAAAATGATAAAAGAAAAAAATTACAATAAAAAACAGATATTGTGAAAGAGTAGTGCATATGGCTAGAATAGAACCTTTTGAAAAATATCCGGATAGATATGATATTTGGTTTGAAAATAACAAATTTGTTTATCAGTCTGAAGTGAAAGCTATAAAAGAG
>CAZKVA010000275.1:0-1702 GCA_964556035.1 uncultured Actinomycetota bacterium | reverse complement strand
TGATACTTCTTAAAAGGGACGGTATAGTAGTAGGAGATTCAAGCTTCTACAGGTTTATCAACACAAGATGTGAAAACTACATCAGGAAAAATATAACCGTTAGGCTTCCCGAGACTGATCCTGGCCAGTACTCTCAGGCCGACTTTGGCTATATGGGACTAGTCTGGGATGAGGAGAGCGGCAGATTAAGAAAGACCCATGCACTGATCCTTACCCTATGCCACTCAAGACATATGTATGTATATCTAACTTTCAAACAGGACATAAGGGCGGTAATAGAAGGATTTGAAGCTGCCTGGGACTACTTCGGGGGGATAACTATTATTGTAATAATAGATAATCTAAAACCTGCCATAGATAAGTCTGACCGCTACAATCCAAAGATCAACCGGCAGTTTTTACAATATGCGCAAAGTAGGGGCTTTATCGTAGATCCCGCAAATAGCGGGCACCCGAAGGGAAAACCAATTGTTGAGCGAGAAGTTCCTTATGTAAGAGATAACTTCTTTAAGGGAGAAAACTTTATCTCGATTGGTGACGGACGTGAAAGGGCGGTAGACTGGTGCTCAAATATTGCAGGACTTAGGATACACGGGACCACTCAAAAGATTCCTGCCGAAGTTTTTGAAAGTATTGAAAAGGCTGCACTGGTCCCTTATTCAGGAGAAAGATATGACATACCATACTGGGCGGTATGCAAGGTCCATCCTGACCATCACATAAGATTTAAAAACTCCCTTTACAGCCTTCCAACAAAATATATATCAAAGACTGTAGAGGTAAAGGGTGATTCCGCCCTGGTAAAGATATATTTTAAGGGAAACCTTGTAAAGATACATAAAAGGATGGGACCCGGAAAAAGATCCACAGATTTTGATGATTATCCAAAAGAGCTTGCTCCGTATACGCTCAGGAACCCCAAGTACCAGATAAGCGAAGGCTACAAAAGAGCAAATGAGATAGGAGCCTTCATAGAGGAGATTCTTACCGGTCCCTATCCCTGGCACAGGCTCCGCAGCGCCCAGAAGATCTTAAGGTTATCAGATAAATACGGGGCAGACAGGATGGCAAAAGCCCTTACTAAGGCCAAAGCATACAGCATCTATGATATGAGAAGAATAGAGAATATGCTAAAAAATAATGTGGAAGATGTGATTGTAGAAAAACAAGATACGGTGCAGTTAAAGCTGGATGATCCCAGGTTTTTAAGGGACTCTAAATCATTTAATCATTACAAATAGAGAAAGGACAAATGAAGTGGAAATATCAAAAGATCTAAAGGGAGCCATGGTTTCCTTAAGGCTCTCAGGCATTGTGGTAACCCTTGATGAGAGGATCTCCTATGCCAAATCCAATAAGCTCTCCTATGAGGAGTTTTTGGAGATAATATTCTTTGATGAGAGGGAGAGGAGGCAGGCAAGACTTCTTAATAGTAAGATGAAAAAGGCTGGTGTCGATGCAGATATTGAAAGCTACAACTGGGATACCACTACAGAATATGACAGGCAGATCGTTAGAAAGCTATTTAGCCTGGCATTTATTGAGAACCATTCATCAGTACTCGCATTCGGCTCCACTGGGGTAGGTAAAACATTTTTAGCAAAGCATCTGGCCTTTGCAGCCCTAAAGGCAGGATATTCTGTTACTTTTGCCAGGACCGATAAGTTTTTTAAGCACCTTAGGCTATCAGCAATTGACGGCA
>CAZKVA010000274.1:0-1704 GCA_964556035.1 uncultured Actinomycetota bacterium | reverse complement strand
GGCCAGTTTTAATTTTTCTAATGCCCAGTTGGAAGCGGCGAACCAGAATGCAGTGGATTCAAATAGTTCCAGGTTCCAGCTCAAGATCAGCTTAAGTGGAATCAATACTGATGGCGTAAATGACTGGTACAGGTTCAGGCATGCCAATGTAAAACTGCATATTAAATATGAGACGCCAGGCTAGAAGTTAGGGTAAAAAGAAAACGGAATAAACATAATAGGACTCCTGTTAAAGGGGTCCTATTATGTTTAATAATATTGCTTATTTTACGAAAATAGTTATAATTTCTTACTTTGCCAAAAATAAATAGTCGGGATTTTATGAAGCTTGGAATAATAGGGCTTACTAGCTCTGGAAAGACAACTCTTTTTAACTCTCTTTCAAAAGCAAAGGAAAGTGGTAATAAAAACAAGTCTGCAAGCAAAAAGCCCAATATAAAAGTAGTACCGGTGCCTGATGAAAGACTTGAAAAGCTTGAACAAATATTTAACCCTAAAAAGAAGACACCGGCCTATATTGAATTTGTTGACATAGCGGGACTTGAGAAAAGCGGCATGGGAGCCGGCAACCAGTTTTTACCAAATATACGCGAAGTAGATGCGCTGGTACATGTTGTAAGCTGCTATGAAAACTCATCAAATACTCCATTAAATGATATAGAAACAATAAATCTTGAGCTTATAGTCTCGGACCTTGAAAGTATAGAAAAAAGGATAAAAGGTATTGAGAAGCAGACAAGGAACATAAGCCCCCAGATAAAAGCAGAGGCCGAAATCTTGAAAAGAATAAGGGACGGTATGGAAAATGACCAGGCTGCAAGGAACATAGGGCTTTTACCCGATGAAATAAAGGTCATTAAATCTATGGGGTTATTAACACTGAAGCCCGTTATATATTGTGCCAATATTGCGGAAAGCGATATAGGCAAAGATGAAGAGACGCTGCCTTTTATAAGAGACATAAAGCAATATGCCCAGAAGGAAAACTCTGAAGTTTTAACTGTTTGCGCTAAAATTGAAGAAGAGATCTCCCAACTTGAACCAGATGATAAAGAGGACTTTATGCAGGATTTAGGAATTAAGGAATCCTCCCTGGATAAATTAGTAAAATCAGCTTACAAGATTCTTGGCCTTATAAGTTTTTTAACCACCGGGTCTGACGAAGTAAGAGCATGGACGATAAAAAAAGGTGAGAAGGCTCCTAAGGCAGCTTCTATTATACATTCCGATATTGAAAGAGGATTCATAAGGGCCCAGACAATATCATTTGATAGCTTTATAGAGGTGGGCTCTTTTGTAAAGGCAAGAGAAAAAGGTTTGTTAAGGTCTGAGGGTAAGCAATATACTGTAAATGACGGCGATATTATTGATTTCAGGTTTAATGTTTGAAATAGTCCAGCTTAATAATAATTAGAATTATTATTAAGATACGGGGAAATGGTCAGAATATTTAAAATAAATATGGAATATTAGGGCCTGTAAATAATTTTGTTACACTCCCCATTCTTTTATTTAAAACCTGTAATTATGTAAAAGTATTCATTAAGACTAGATATTTGTATATCTTTAAATTCGAGTTCTTTTAATTTCTCAACAAGGATATCTGGGTCCAATCGATCTTTGGTGGGAGGGCCTAAGTCACTTTTATCTTTTTTCCATTCTATTATTGCGATTTTATCATCACGGACCATTATTCTTCTTATT
>CAZKVA010000273.1:0-1715 GCA_964556035.1 uncultured Actinomycetota bacterium | reverse complement strand
ATTATCCCCCTGAAGTTAAATTTAAAATCAATCAGTATAAAATTGACTCCTATATTAAAGCTGCTGATCGTATTAATAAATCAAGTGTAGATATAGTTGTCCTGGAACATGAATTTGGTCTATATGGCGGTGAATTTGGGGAATATATTATTAAGCTTTTAGAGCTTTTAAAAAAACCCTTCATTCTTACTGCTCATACAATACCAGATAATGCCGGGGAGGGGTATGGCCTGGTCCTAAAAGATGTGATCAAGCTTGCTGAAAAAGTAATAGTTATGATGCCTCAAAGTTTAAAAAAACTTATTAATGAATACGATTATCCGGAAGAAAAAATAGAAATTATCCCTCACGGTGTTCCGGACATACCCCTGGAGCTTAATGATAAATACAAAAAGAAAAAAGGATTAGAAGACAGGCTGATACTTGGTAATATAAATCTCTTATCAGAGATTAAAGGACTTGAATATACACTAGAAGCCCTACAGGATATAAAGAAGCAATTTCCTAATGTATTGTATCTAATAATTGGCCAGACACATCCAGTTGTGCTGCAAACAGTCGGTGAGAAATACAGACATTTCTTAAAAGATAAAATAAAATTATATGATTTAGATGAAAATGTGAAATTTATAAATAAATATTTGACTCTAGACAACCTCGTTGATTGGTTAAAAATTATAGACATATATATAACTCCATATTTGGACCCACAGCAGTCAGCTTCAGGTGCTCTGGCATATGCAGTAGGAGCA
The DNA here is from genome assembly GCA_964556035.1 of uncultured Actinomycetota bacterium. Lineage (GTDB taxonomy): Bacteria > Actinomycetota > Humimicrobiia > Humimicrobiales > Humimicrobiaceae > M55B120. The sequence goes on along the minus strand of CAZKVA010000273.1, from coordinate 963 downwards.
GGTAAAATATGTATTTCAACACCTTATCTTTATGCAAAAGAAATTTTGGCAAATGGCAGAGGTATAATTGTACCATTTAAAGATTCTCGAGCTATCGCAGATGCTGTTATAGACATATTTAAAAATCCACAAAAAAAATTAGCATTTGAAAATAAAACATATAAGTTCGGAAGACTGATGACCTGGTATAATATAGCTCTTCAACATCTTAAATTAATCGATGAGGTTATAGATAATATAGAAAACCCTCTTTAAATTATATAAAAAGAAAGCTCTTATGGACCCTCTTAAAAAAATAAGATCGATGACCTCAAGTTTTGGAATCTATCAGCATGGAAAATTGAATAAACCCAATCCTGAATTTGGTTATGCCATAGAAGACCAGGCGCGGGCTCTTATCGTTGTCGATGAATTTAAGGATATAAAGCTTCAAAACATCTATTTAAATTTTATAAAGAATGCACAAAGGAAAGATGGTCTGCTCCACCATTTTTATTTTTACAATAATGGTAAAAGTATTAATAATGGCAAGGGTCAATTTAGAAATGAAGAATATAATTCAAAACCAAATGTGCAAGAAGCATACGGTTTAACTTTATGGTCTCTTTTAGCGACAAATATTAATAAAGATGATGATCTAAAAAATATTATCAAAAATTTAGTTAAAGATTCTTATAACTGGACTTTTCCTAGACCAATATCATCAGCTTTATTAGGCTTATCAAATCTTAATCAATACAATAGTTTGGTGGATGAATTAAAAATAAAGTTACACAATTTTTATTTTAATTCATGCTCAGATGACTGGGAGTGGTTTGAAAATTATCTTGTATATGCAAATGCCATCATTCCCTGGGCTCTCTGGGAGGTCTACTTAAAAAGAAAATGTAAGATAAGTTTTGAAATTGCAAAAAAAACAACAGATTTTCTAATAGCAAACTGCCAGGAAAATAATTTTCCTGC
>CAZKVA010000272.1:0-1724 GCA_964556035.1 uncultured Actinomycetota bacterium | reverse complement strand
AGAACAAAAAAATATAGGGCAGGGCAATGGAGATACCTATTGCAAGACCGGTCAGCCCTTGTCCTAATATGGTAAAAGCTATAGACTGCCTTCCCTGGCCAAAATAAAATATAAGGTCTTCCGTGACATTCATAAGAAAACCCTGTATTAGATTTCCCAGAAATAAAAGTATACTAAAGATACCTATAAAAAAAAGCAAGGTAATAACCGGCCCCCAGATCCTATTAAGGAGAATCCTGTCAATACTTTCTTTTAATCTTTTTTCCTTTTTCAAAGATATAATACTTGTGACATTTTCAGCAATAAAGGAGGCCGTACCAAATCTAGTTATTGATATATCCTTTGAAAAATCGGGGTGACTTTTAGAAACATCATTGATTTTGCTAATTTTATTTGGATGTTTAAAATATTTATAGAAATCTTCATCTTCTTCTAATATCCTTAAAGATATAAATCTCTTTGGCAATCCTTCTTTGATCCGGGAAGATACTTTACTTATGGCCTCCTCAATATGATCATCATATTCAATTTTAAAACTCTGGTTGTCCATATCTTTAATTTTTGTCAGTTCATCCTGAAGGATACTTAAACCCTTTTTTGTTACGGGATTTATGGGTATAACTGGAGCAGAAAAGATTTTTCTCAATCTTTTAAAATCAATCTTTATGCCCTTCCGTTCAGCTTCCTCCACAAAATTTATAGCTATGATAGCAGGTATTTCTGCCTCAAGTATCTGCAGTACCATATAGAAGCTTCTTTCCAGTGAAGTAGCATCGCAGATTATTACCACACCGTCAATTTTTTCTTCGAATAAAGCCTTCTCGGTAACTTTTTCTTCTTCACTTCTATCCGAAATGGAATATATACCGGGAGTATCTGAAAATTCGATTTCAAAGTTTTTTATTTTCTTTTTACCCTTAGTTACTTCCACTGTAGTCCCAGGGTAGTTTGAGATTATTACCTGGGAACCGATCAATGCATTAAGCAGAGAAGATTTCCCGGTGTTTGGTTGACCTATAAATAAGATCTTAAGCTTTTCCATATTCTAACACTTTGATATTCTTTGCCATTCCCCAGGCTAGAAAAATTTTTTTATTCCTTATCTTTAAAACCACTCCATTGGGAAGTTTTGCTATAATTTCTATTTTTTCCCCTGGAAATATTCCCATGCTTATAATTCTTTCAAATAATTGTGTGTCAAGGGTAATATCAGTTATTAAACCTTTATCTTTTCTGAACTCTGCCAATGGAAGGCCCTTACCTTTAAATGTCGATAACTTTTTTAGGTTATCAAGGACTTCTTTTGAGATATAGTGTTCAAAAAGGTTGCTTATGCTATGAGCATCTTTATTACTTTTAATATCTTTAAAGTATTCTTCCAGTAAAAGATGCTTTTCTAAAATATCTTTTGCTTTAGTTTTTCCTCTTGAAGTTAACCAATAAAAATTGTTATCTTCTGATATTAGATTTTCTATTTTTAGCTCATTAATTGCTTTAGAAATAATTGAATCAGAAACCCCTACTTCATTCTTTATAGATTCCAGTGGAACATTATTTCCTATTTCGGCTAGCAGCCTTAATATATCTTCTGTCACTATTTTTAAAATGTCTGATTCTTTTTCCATGCTTATTATTATCACTTCATAATATTAACCAAATACTCTACAGGCTATCATTAAAAATAAACTAATTGGCTTTTTGTTTTCCAAAAAGAAGAAAGGCTA
>CAZKVA010000271.1:0-1732 GCA_964556035.1 uncultured Actinomycetota bacterium | reverse complement strand
TTGCAATTATGAATCTGAACATCTAAGGAAAGAAAAACAGATTTATAATGGATATTCTTTGCTTGCCAATATTGATGAACTAAAAGACTATAGTATTAAATCTAGTCTGGCGCACAGGAATTTTATTGAAGGATTGGACAGACCCTCGAGAGAAGCTTAAAACTGGTTATATAGATTTAGATGTGAAGATAATTAAAGAATATGATAGTAATATTAAGTTCTAAATGTGTTCAATATCCCCAGCCAAACAAATTGTGATTTTTCACCATCTATGTACCACTAAATTGGAATTTTTTTCAGGGGCATTGTACCATCTGGAAGAAGTTTTTTTCACCATCTATGTACCACCCCAAATAGCAAAGACTGTATAATTGCCTCTAAAAAAGATGGAGGCAGTATATGGTATACCGGGAGGTACACATGACAGAAATAAGGGAAATACTTCTAAGGGTAAAAAGGAAAGAATCTGTAAGAAGTATTTCAAAGACACTTGGCATACACAGAAAGACTATAAATAAATATTTAAGTCTCTGCCTTGACCTGGGAATAGATCCCAAAGTAGATGCAATAACTGATGAACTTACCAGTAATATAAAATCCAGACTTGCTCCAGGAAATAAGTCCTCTCATATACCAAGAGATGATATCCTTCTTCCACACAAAGACAGGATTGAAGCCTATCTTGAAAAGGGCATTAAAGGATCAAAGATATAATAATAGTCTAGATGATTATTGATAGGTTTTTTTCCAGCCTATCAATTTCTGTTAAATAATTTCTGTGGGCACTCTCTGATTCGGTACTGATTTTTCTTAGTTCACTGGGCTCACAGTAAGATGAAAATTTTTTATAAAATATTTTCTCTTTTAATAAATGCTCATATTCGTACTTATATACATCCTTTAAGAAATTGGCTACCTTAATGCCTGAAAACTCATTTAATAAATCTTCAAACCTACCTTTAAGTGTTATTGCATAATTTATCTTTTCTTCCAGATCTTCTGTTTCATTTTCAAAGGCCATGGTAAATCTGGTTGTCTCATGCCAGTATTTATTGCTTATCATGGAATATATTTTTTTAAAATTAATTAATTGATTTACCTTTTTTATATCTCTTGATTTGTCTAGCTTCATAAGCACCAGAACTCCGACAGCTAAAACTACTACTATGGTACTGGTCGTTCCATAAAGTATGCTTGCACTAAACAAATCAAGTGACAGGATATTTTCATTATTTAGAAGATAGATTACAAGAGTAGTAATTTCTAGCAACAGGGCTCCCACAACCATTGTAAAGTACTTTAGCCTTATGACCCTGTAGCCAAAATCTTTAAAGTATATTTTAATAAGATTTTTAATAGTACCTATCATATTTATGGGTTCTACAATCTTATATGTTCTCTTTCGGCCGATTGCAGCATTTTTCTTGCAATTTCAAGTTCTGCTTGTGCCTTTATCTTTTCTGTATATACCTTTAGCTCTGCCACTAATTTATTGTGCTTGGTAATGTATATGACTTCTCCCTTGTAATCTTTTAGGTATTTGGTAATGTCGGTCCTAATACCTATGGTGTTTATTTTTATTACTCCATCATTCATCTGATTGCTTATCTATTTTTAAGGTTACGTTTTAATAAATATTAATTTAAAACTATTATTATATTTGTATTAATTATTAAATTGTCACAATGTTGTTAGTATCTATCTATTCATATTCTAATAGATTTCTATATTT
>CAZKVA010000270.1:0-1772 GCA_964556035.1 uncultured Actinomycetota bacterium | reverse complement strand
TATAAAAGAAGACCCTATACCTGTTTTAAATGTCGCTGGAATAAATCCGTCAATCCCTTTAATACCAGTTTTCATTCCGTAGTCTATGCTATTACTCATACCTCTTTTTACTTTACTCACAACTTGAGTTTGTAATATTCTCGCTTCATCTTTGACATTTTTCAATAAGGAATTCAATCTTGCCGGTACAATTCTTCCTTCAGCAGTCCGTCTTGATATCTGGTCAGTTATCTCATTAGCAGTATTATTAAATAACTGTAATATATCCTTCTCTTGACGAGTCGTATAATGTAACCAATCCCGTCTGGCTCTACCGGTTGCAATTCTTATATTTTCTGCTCTACTTGTCATATTTATTCCTTATGTAAATAATAGTTAAGATAATAATCCTGCCCTTTCCAACCAGTCTAATATTAAATATAATAAAAATATACAAATTAAAAAATAAAATAATGTTACTACACCATTAAATATTTCATCTCTCATAAGTGGTTTATGTTTATTTTCTTTAAAAAGTTCCATTGTCTCTTTACCCATTTTTACTCCTTTATTCCTTCTTTATCTGCAAAGTGTTCAAATGCCACAGTTTTTTTAATCATTTCCTCTATTTTTTCTTTCACCTTATTTTCATCTTCGTATAATTCAAAATCATCTTTCCATAAACTCACAAAATCACCATCTTCATCATTATAATTCTGTAATTTACAAACTAAACCTATACCAACTCCTTCCATCCTTCCATAAACATATTCTGCTGTTCTCTCTGCCACTTCTACTGCTTCAAATTCCTCGTCATGTGGATTATAATATCCAATAATAATATCTCTAACCTTTAATGCTATTTCCCTTTGAAGCCACTCTTTTTGCTCTTGTGTTAAACTATCCAACAATATCTGCACTATGTTTTTTCTTACTCTTCCTCTATTCTTATACAATAGTTGGGTTCTCATTTTCTCTCCTCTTATTATCTCTGAACAATGATTGTGGATTTACTCCCCACGCTCCTTCTACATCAGGTTTCATATATCCTATTTCACAAATTACCCTTAATGTTACTGTATCATCTATATACTTACCACCAATAGTCGGATACCTTATTTCTACCTTAATATCATAGCATACATCACTTATTTTCTTTGCTCGTGCCATTTTATAAGACTTTAGTTCCGCCCATCCAAAGATTACTTTCAATCTCGTTGCCGGTCTCTTACTTAACTTTTTCCAACTTATCTGTGTATATTCTAACATTTTATACCATTCTCTATCTCTCCAGCAATCTAAAAATTTCATTGCTATTTCTTTGGCTTCACACATCACTATTCTCCTCTCTTGGTTCATTCATTTCCTCTCTTGCTATATTCTCTTTTTCTTTTTTATAATCAAATCCCAATTTTCCAGCAGCAGTTGAATCTGAACACCAGCCATTGGCTCTCTGTATCTGCAAGGATTCCGTCTCATCTTTCACATCCCGGTGTATCAGTATAGGAAAGTCTATTTGACACTCTGTATTTGTGGCTGTGCTTTTCTTATCTTCTATTTCTTTCATTTTATTCATATCAAACATAACTGTTACTTTTTCAGTCTTATCTGGCAATGTTCCTTTTTTAATCCCATAAGATATTACCCATCTAAATATTGCCTGATACACTTTTTCAAAAGTGTCTTGCCATGCTTCAAATGATTTCACTGCCGGAGATTCCGATACCATAGTGGAAGCAAAATTACTGTTAGAAGCATCCCCAGTTACCATGTATTCAGCAAGATTGGTTCCG
>CAZKVA010000269.1:0-1773 GCA_964556035.1 uncultured Actinomycetota bacterium | reverse complement strand
CTAGTTTTATAATATACTATATTCCAATTCATAATTTATACCATTTTTGGTATAGTGTCAAGAATTCGTAATATTTTAATATTTACTAGAATATATATAATCAATTTATTCTTCTCAACCTACCATTAGCCCTGGAATGAACTTTTATATTCTCGATTGAAATAAGTTTTAAAAAGAAACAATCAATCTCTGCCTCACATGAGACTTCTATGTATTTAGGATTTGTTAGACCATCAAGAACTGAATAGCTTAGATAATTTATTCTGCTATTGGGCTCTTCATGATAATTACTATAAAAAAAATAATACACTTTATCCGCATAACTATCTGCAAGAGTATTACTTCCAAGATTTTGAGCTACCTCAATATTTATACTCTTTGATGATTCCTCCGCAGCGATCATACATGCTTTATTAAGTTCCTCTTTACATATAAATGCTCTGCCAATATCTACAACCATTCCAATTATTAATAGAAAAATTGGTAAAAGTATGGCAATAAGAACTATTACTGAGCCACTATTATTCTTTATTCTAAAACTCGATTTTTCCAAAAGATTGTCCGCCTAACCAACTAACAGCATCAGAATCACTTCCGTCAGATCCAAGATTGATCGACCTGTAGCCATTTATCGGATTATTAAAATATATGTGAGCACATTCACCATTTTGTGCATAAAGATAAATATGAACCATGCTTTCTTCACTTCCTGCATGATCATAATATGCTTCCGTTTCAATGCTTCCTTCTTTAGAAGGTGCAATGTTTATATCAATTATGTCCACTTTTTCTATTCCCCTGTTTCTGAACCGGACAACATCCTGGTAAACATACACTCTTACAATTTCCTTTTCCTCTTCTCCTGCCAATAATCCGCTATTATCAACTACCCAATTAAGTTTAAGGTCCATATGGCATTCTTCGCCATTTTCATTTTTATGCCACTTTGTAAAAATATATCTTGGACTTTTTTCAATCACTAACTCGCCATGAAGTGGTGAAGTGTAATACCCGTCTTCAACCCATACGGTTTGATATTCAAAATGACTGGTGTCGACCCATTCGCGCTCTGTATAATAATGCCAGTAGCCAGATTGTATCTCATAAGAAGTACCAACCCAGACCTGCCTTGTTCTTGTCTCCCAATGTGATGTATTGACTGTCCTGTATGCAACATAAGGTTGATAGAAACCAGAACTCACCCAGACATAATAATATTGTTTGACTCGTGCCTCCCTATCATAGCAAACATACCTTATTGCATAAACCCTGCCACCATAACTGGGTCTGTAGTCAATTATTCTTTTATGAGCCCTATATCGATTTCCTCCATAGTTTATGATACAATCTGTAGCTCTCTTTGAGGCAAAAGAATATACACTCCATCCATAACTTGTTGTACCAACATAAATAGTTAGATTCGCAGGGACCCAGGTTGTCACATATCTGTATTTCTGTTCCCAATGAGAGGTACTTATCCATCTATATGCGACATAAGGTACTCGAGCGGATGATTCTATCCAGACATTAAAATCTTCAGTTCTCCAATAACCCTGACTTACTGTCTGGGTGGTATCAATCCATTCTTTTTCTTCAACATCCCTATAATATCCATCCTGAACCCATGCTTTCTTATTCTCCCAATGGGAAGTACTGACCCATATTTTTTCATTATCATTTGACAGTTCAGATTTTATCCAGCTCTCACTATATAAATAACTTGGGTTAACTACCAAGATAAGCAGTAGTAAAATGAAAATTATTGCTTTTTTT
>CAZKVA010000268.1:0-1778 GCA_964556035.1 uncultured Actinomycetota bacterium | reverse complement strand
AAAGCGGTACGCGAGCTGGGTTTAGAACGTCGTGAGACAGTTCGGTCCCTATCCTCTGTGGGCGCAGGAGAATTGCGGGAATTTGTCCCTAGTACGAGAGGACCGGGATGAGTGAACCTCTGGTGTGTCAGTTGTTCCGCCAGGAGCATTGCTGATTAGCCAAGTTTGTAATGGATAAGTGCTGAAGGCATATAAGCACGAAGCCAATCCCAAGACTAGTTCTCCCATCCATTTGGAGTAAGACCCCATGTAGATTACATGGTTGATAGGTCAGAAGTGTAAGCGCAGCAATGTGTTTAGCTGACTGATACTAATAGGTCGAGGACTTATTTTTCTAAAATCGCTATGAAGTTTTGAGAGAATAACCAGGAGTAATGGTTAAAAATTTTGATTATTTAAAGGTTTTTTAAGTTTACGGTGGCAATAGCGAAGGGGAAACACCTGTTCCCATCCCGAACACAGAAGTTAAGCCCTTCAGCGCCGATGGTACTGCACTGGTGACGGTGTGGGAGAGTAGGTCGCCACCGTTTTTTTTACTTCATTATTACATTTTTTGATATTTATCTATTATTAATTATCCCGGATTCTTATATTAAGTCAAAAATAGGAATGGTTAATATGGAAGTAATATCCGCAAGAATATTTAATTCCCTCTATATTTATATTGATATAATCTGGTTGATAGCAATTCTGGTAATTTTAATCCTGGCAAAAAGGTATATGGGCCTTCCATTTTTATTCCTTATCCATAAAGCTATAAACTATAGATATGGGGAAAATCTTAGAAAAAAGATTAAACAGTGATAATAATAAGCCATTAAATATTGATAAATATCTACATTATATGAAATAATTCTATTTATTTATGGAAAACATAAAAAAATATAATAATTATTAAAATAATGGAAATAATATTTATAAATTCTCTGTATTTTAAATAATATATTTAGTATAATAAAAAAGTAAAATAATTTAGAAATTTTAAATACTTTTTATAAAGACAGGGAGATATTATGAGTAGCATAGATACGATCAAAGCAAAATGTGGTGAAAAAAACTTTAAGAAGCTTGAAGCGGTCAATAATAAACATCTAAATGATTTTATTGCAAAATATGTAAACCTTTTTGAACCGGATTCTATATTTGTATGCAATGACACGGAAGAGGATATTGAATATATAAGAAATAAAGCACTGAAAGACGGCGAAGAATCAAAGCTGGAAGTAGAAGGACATACAATTCATTTTGACAGTGCAAGTGATCAGGCCAGAGACAAAGTAAGAACAAAATTCCTGGTACCGGCAGGAAAAGAGTTTGGAAAGGGACTGAATATTGCAGATAAGGACGAAAGTATTGATGAGATAAATAATATAATGTCCGGGATAATGAAGGGCAGGGAACTGCTTATTGTATTCTTTACGCTGGGCCCAGCTGATTCACCTTTTACTATACCTGCAGTGCAGCTTACTGATTCAAGCTATGTAGCCCATTCAGAGACGATTCTATACAGGAAGGGTTATAAGGAATTTAAAAGGCTGGGAGATTACGACCGATTCTTTAGATTTGTCCATTCCGAGGGTGAACTGGAAAATGCAGTAAGTAAAAATGTTGATAAGAGAAGAATATATATAGATACGGCTGAAGATATTGTATATTCTATGAATACACAATATGGAGGAAATACGATCGGACTCAAGAAACCTGCAATGAGGCTGGCGATAAACCGTGCTTCGCAGGAAGGTTGGCTAACGGAGCATATGTTTATTGCAGGAGTAAAT
>CAZKVA010000267.1:0-1812 GCA_964556035.1 uncultured Actinomycetota bacterium | reverse complement strand
GGAGACCTCTTTCTTTCAAACTCATATATTCCCACATAATCAAGTATCTTCTTTAATACCGGAGCTATGTTAGTTAGAATTATATTTTAATAAGAGTAGGAATTAAAGACCTAAATAAAAGTAAGACGATTAATTTCTGCGTTTAAAAAGTTGATATTTATTTTTAAAAGATAGTTTGGTAAAATAAGACGCAAGCGCTTACTTGATATTCAATAAATTTGCTGAGTAAAGTTTTAATGGTTAACTATAATGACATAGCAAAGTTGGCAAAAGTATCATCCACGACTGTTTCCCATGTAATTAATGAAACAAGGCTTGTTTTGCCTGAAACAAAGAAGAGGGTAGTGGATGCTATGAGAGATCTTAACTATCAACCCAATCTATTAGCCCGAGGACTTGCAACTGGAAAAACACATACAATCGGGCTGGTCATAACAGATATTAGAAATCCATTCTACCCTGAACTTATACAGGGCGTCGAAGAGTTAGCTGTAAAAAATAATTATAATATATTTTTATGCAATACGAATTATGATATTGAAAAAGGTTTAAAATCTATATGGGCCTTGATAAGGAAAAAGATAGACGGGATAATTGTTACATCAAGCCAGGCAGATGATTTGTTAATAGGAGAACTGATAAGCTCAAAAATACCTGTTGTGTTTGTAAATTGGGGCAAAAGAAATGTAAATATAGATTGTATATGTGTTGATTATAAAGTAGGAATAACAGAAGCTGTAGAATATCTGGTCTCTCTTAATCATAAAAAAATATATTTTATAAGCGGTCCCATAACTTTAAAGACAGCAAAAATAAGAATAGATAATTTCGTGGAAGCAATAAAAAAGTCTGGCAGGGTTGATCTGAGCCACAGGACCATAGAAGGTAATCATAAAATAGATGGTGGTTTTGAGGCTGCGAAAGAAATTTTGAAGGAAAAAAGATTACCCACGGCAGTAGTTTGCTCAAATGACCTTACAGCTATAGGGGCAATGAAAGCTTTTGGGGTAGCCGGGATTAAGATCCCGGAAGACATATCAGTTATAGGCCTGGATAATATAATGTTAACCAAAATAGTTTCACCTGCGCTGACTACTATAGGGTTAGAGAGGTATAAGATTGGTAGAATGGCAATGGAATTTCTGTTAAAAAGAATCAAAGATAAAAATTTGCCACGGCAGACGTGTATTTTTAAGACAAAACTTATTGTTAGGAAGAGTACTGCAGAAGCTGGAAAGTAGTTGGAATAATAAAAAACAGAATAATAAAACTATTAATAAAATTTATTTGACAAGAGAAAATATTTTTTTTAAAATCTTAGGTAAGTAGTTGCGCAAGTGCTTTTATTTATATAGATATATGATTATGTATTAAATTAAGCAAAATAATAAGCAAGCTTTTAAGGATGCAAGCCAGCATAAAACTGTTTAGTGGTTTCGATAAGAGATAAACTGATAAGAGGGTAACCGATATAGACAAAATCAAAAGTTAAGTGTTATATATTTTTTAGGAAATAATATATGGAAAGGGGTGAATTTTATTAGAAAACGGGGCAAGATTTTCTTAAGAAGAGTATTTTTAAGAAATATCTTGGAAGCTATTTGTAAATTTTGTTAAACAAAAAGGAGGACATGATGAGTAAAGTAGTAAAACTATGTTTGACTCTCGGGCTGGTAGCAGTGTTTATCATTGCTATGATCGTGGTACAGGGCTGTAAAGCAACCCCTGAGGTTGTAGAAGTAGAGGAAGAAGCAGTAGGAGAAAAACATTTTTCAGGGACCAGCATCTATTTCTTCCCAGGAGGCCCGGAAG
>CAZKVA010000266.1:0-1816 GCA_964556035.1 uncultured Actinomycetota bacterium | reverse complement strand
TTACCAACCTCTACCTGCTATTTTTTGTTCCGGGGAAAGATCGCTTACCGCAATACCGCTCATGGGATTTCCCAGACCCCTGGATACTTTTGCCAGTACTTCAGGGTCCTTAAAATTTGTAGTGGCTTCTACAATGGCAGAAGCCATCTTTTCTGGATTTTCTGACTTAAAAATTCCTGAGCCCACGAAAACTCCTTCGGCACCCAGCTGCATGATCATAGCTGCATCTGCTGGAGTAGATATACCACCTGCAGAGAAGTTTACCACAGGAAGTTTTTTTTCTTTGTGCACATACTGGACCAGATCGTAGGGAGCTCCCAGTTCTTTAGCTATAGTCATAAGCTCTTCAGGAGGTAAAGAAGCAATTCTTGCAATCTCACCGGTTATGTTTCTCATATGCTTTACTGCCTCTACTACATCACCAGTACCGGCTTCCCCTTTGGTTCTAATCATGACTGCACCTTCTCCAATACGGCGAAGAGCTTCCCCAAGATTGGTGGCACCACATACAAAGGGCACCTTAAAATCCCATTTGTTTATGTGGTATTTTTCATCTGCAGGGATCAGTACTTCACTTTCATCTATATAGTCTACACCAATAGCCTGGAGTACTTGAGCTTCACCAAAGTGTCCTATACGGGCTTTGGCCATTACTGGTATGGATACCATATCTATGATATTAAGTATTATCTGGGGATCGGTCATCCTGGCTACTCCCCCAGTTGCTCTTATGTCTGCAGGAATCCTTTCCAGGGCCATTACCGATACTGCTCCTGCTTCTTCTTGCAATTTTTGCCTGATCCGGAGTGGTAATATCCATAATCACTCCGCCCTTTAACATCTGAGCCAGTCCTGCCTTAATCTTATAACTTGATTTTTCCATTTCTTTTTTACACCCCCTTTATTTTATACCTATTTCTAGAGAAATTATTATTTCTACTATAAATTTTTGGCCAAGCATTTCAAAAAAATACCTTCTGTACCGTTTATACTATAAAGCTATCTTTTAAATTTTTTATAAATTGGTAATATTTCTTTTTATTTCTTATCCATCTCATTTGGAACCAGTTCCAGAATATGGAGGGGCATCAGATTCTGAAGCAAGTTCTAGTTCATCACTCTTAAATCTATTTATAGCATTTTCTACAGTCCCGGTAACACCAGAATATACTTCGATCAAATCAGAAGATAAAACTCCATAAGCATTAGGGCCAATATTTCCAGTAATTACTGAATCCACTTCCATATCTGAAATCATATGCGCTACTTTTATCCCTCCACCTTCTGTTACTTGTCTTTCTTGATTTTCAATATAAGAAAAAATACCACTATCAGTGTCATAGATTATAAAATAGGGGCACTTACCAAATCTAGGATCTACAGTAGATTCAAGAGTAGTACCACTTGAAGATATGCCTACTTTCATTTTTACCACCACCTTTTTACATTTATTATATCAACTCCAAAAAGTTTTAATAATCATACAAGGTATGGTTTATATATTCATTTAATTTAATTTTGATCTAACTGATATTATATTTCCCTTGTCATCTTAGTCCCACACTTAGGACAAACCATTTCATTGCAGGAAACACCAATTTTATGATCTAATTTTGTACCACAGGAAGGGCAAACACATTTTCCACCTGGACCCATGCTAAATCCACCCTGTCTACCTCTTCCTCCACCGCTACCCAGGCCTCTTCCAGTTCCAGCACCTTGCCCTGCTGGTCCAGTTCCATCTCCTCTAGGCATATCATTCACTCCTTTTTATTTTTTTGTCTCTTTTTTAAAGTTAAAACCTTCTGCCTCTGCC
>CAZKVA010000265.1:0-1821 GCA_964556035.1 uncultured Actinomycetota bacterium | reverse complement strand
ACACCTACCGAATGGATTAATAGTCCCTTTTTGGTACATAAATGAAATTTAGTACTGGCGGGAGAAGTTAGCCAGGATGTCTCTTTTTCAAGTTTATCAATTAATATATCAAATTCGGTTTTTCTTTTGATCACTAGAGCTTTTAGTCTTTGATATTCTATCGATACATTGTCTTTGTTTATATACACGAACACTTCCTTTATTAATAAATTTATAACTCTTTAAGATAAACACTGATATCCAAATTCAAATAGTCTCCGGACCACTGCTTCTTATCAATAATCCCAAAGATAGTTTTACCGGCATCCATGAGATTGGAAATCACCTCATTTTTAACTTTCGGAACATAACCAAGCTTATTTTTATCAAGGTCCATGATCTTTATTGCCCTATTATCATGTGGATTTTTTACTTCCCTCTGGAAGACCAGGTAATTTCCTTCTTTAATAGAATCAACAATATTTTTAGCATCAGAATAATGGGTTCCGGCAATATATGTTTTAAGCACCAGAGCATCTTTGGAAAAAGGTTTGGGTAGGGGGCTGCCATTCTGGATGGCTCTCAGTATCTCAAGCATCTTTGGATCTATTTTTGCGATATCACTGCTCAATATATTCTCCTAATTTATAGCATCCGAACCTGGGTCATCTATACTTTGAAGAAGAAGCTTATCTATTAGCTTCTGAAGTTCTTCTTTCTTATTATTTAGCTTGTCAATTTTTTTAAAGATTTCAGAATTCTTATTTGCTACCCAGTTTTTATCGTCTATGTCTTGCTCTATTGTAAAGGGAAATTCACTTTTAATCTTTTTTATATATTCAAGAAAGATGAAGATCTTTTTGTTAATTGACTTAATGCGGTCATCAATATTCGGACCGGGATCAACTGTCGTTTTATCTTTTAAATCATCAATTAAAAGCTTTATGGCTCTAAGCTCTTCGAGATCACCAAGTGAATAAGCATGCATAGTCCTGTTCCATAGTAGCTTTGATTTTTCTGTTTGATTTGAATTTACATCAGGATGAAGTTTTTTAACGAGTGTTCTATAAGTACTTTGCAGTTCCACACTGTCTTCCGGGGTCCTAAGAGAGCTTAAACGATTCTTACTATTTTCTATATCTTTAAGCATCTTAGACATTTCTTTATCCCATTTTTCATATTCCTTATCAAGCTGGCTCTCAACTTCCAGAATATTGAACTTTTTTCCATGATTTAATTTTGCCTGGAAAAGTTCTATCTTCCTTTTAAGTCTTGCTATTTCACATTCAGTTTTAAAAAGAGCGAATTCATTCTTTCCAATTTTTACAGCATATAATGCTTCAAGATTTTTTTTGACTGTATTTTCAAGCTTATCTCTTTCTGAGATAAGTTTGGCTAGCTCAGATTTTAGGGATTCGAGCTTATCAAGTTTCTTCTTGAATTCCAGGCTATGGGTGATTTCTGTATTATCATTGTTTACTGGATCATTCATATTCAAATAATTATCAAGAAAAAAATATTTAATAATGTTGAAATTTTATCACTTTAAAATACCTTTGTGAATTTATTATATACATATATAATACTGTTAAATAATATTCTTTAGATTATAAAAAATTTAAACTTCATCTTCTTAAGGAGATACTATGCTGGGAGCAATAGCAGGAGATATAATTGGATCTATTTATGAATTTAATAATATCAGGTCCACAGACTTTCCACTGTTTAGTGACAGATCAGAGTTCACTGATGACACAGTCCTGACTATTGCAACCGCAGACTGTATTTTAAATAATGGCAAATACCCTGAAATTTATAAGAAATACTTCAGGAAATATCCTG
>CAZKVA010000264.1:0-1829 GCA_964556035.1 uncultured Actinomycetota bacterium | reverse complement strand
CCAGGCAGTATTAATCTTACCAAAGGTAAATTGAGAGTGCTATCTGGAAAGGGGAGCAAAGACCGTGATCTTGCTATCCCGGATTATTTAATAGAGCTACTCGGTAGTTGGCGAAAGAAGAGGCCGGGTGGATATTTTTTCTTTTCAACTCTAAAAGGTAAAAAACTTTCCGATAGATATATCCAGCAAATGGTTGGAAGATATGCCCATAAAGCAGGTATTAATAATAAAAAAATATCACCTCATGTATTGAGGCATAGCTATGCTACTCAATATTATAAGCAAACTAAAGATATTGAAACGCTAAGACGAATTCTGGGCCATACTGATATCAGCACTACAACTATTTATATTACACTTGCTAATACAGATGTTGAGGAGGGAATGAAATCATTTAGAGGGTTTTTATCCTGAAATTTAATTCTTTTTCTTGGCAATCTAATTTATAAATTTTTTGTGATATAGTTCCGATTTTGTAATGAGAGCCCTTTTAGGTGAGATATAGTACACATTATGATGATAATAGGAATTATTAACAGAATTTCAATTGATTCTATAGACATGGCATACATACCGAAATGGCTGGGCATAGCGTACGAAGTTAGAACCAGGATTATAGCTTTAAATGAAAATATTTTTATACCAGAGTTGAGTTTTTAGGATTATATACCCCACCATGCTACTCACTATTTATATTTAAACTTTAAACAAAATATATGAAGATAGATCACATGACACCTACAGAAAACCACTGCAATTCATACTATGACAATACAAACCAATAATTTTCTTTAGACTTTACATAAAAGGAATGAAGATATATTTTTTACGATATAGCTCCGATTCCATATACTGTGTCATTATTGGTGCAATAGAGTTCCTATTATTATGTTTTTAGGAATTACTAACAGAATATCAATGATTATGTAGCCATGACATACATATCGAAATGGTTGGCCATAGCGGACGAAGTTAGAACCAGGATTTTAATGTTAAATAAGGATATTTTTATAAAGTAATTAAGTTTTTAAGATAAAATATATAGTATAATTTTATTAATAGCTGATTATTACAATCATTACATTAACACGATAGATAGGAGGAACTATGAAAGTAATTAGATTAATTATAAAAACACTTAGGGTGGTTGGTTCACTGACTTTCGTACTCGGGCTCTTCACTACAATATTTGCCGGGGTACCCTGGTACCTCTACCATGAACCCATTTTACCCTGGTGGATCAAGACTGCAGTGTACTGCCTTCTGGGTGGTATTCTACTGGTCCTGCTGACAGTAGCTGTAGAGCAGGGAAAAGGCAAAGCCCAGGGAAATGAACTTCCAACAACCAAACCCCAGACTCGTATGTTGATCCAGAATTCTGCAGAAGTCCCCAGTCGCAAGATCACAGAGATTTTAGGTCTGGCTCAGGGACATACTATCTATGCTATCTGGATTGGTAAGGACCTTTCTGCACTAGTGCGGTTGAGTCTGGGGGGAGAGCTTATTGAGTATACAGAAATGATGGGACGAGCACGTAAGATAGCTACTGATAGGATGATAGCACAGGCTGAAGAGTTGGGAGCTGACGCGGTAATTAATGTCCGTTTTATGACTACCAGTGTTGTAGGCAGTGCTGCTGAGCTTTTGGCATACGGTACAGCTGTAAAACTCAGTAAGCCAGCCAGCTGAAAGATTGAGGTTCAAGTGGATTCAAGTTTTTAGAAAATAGTCAGACTCCGTTTCTCCATCATTTAATAACTTTTTTGAAGTATAGAAAGAAGATAAAAAACATGGCTGGCCCGGGGTGCGAAATTTCGAACCGGTTTTTA
>CAZKVA010000263.1:0-1849 GCA_964556035.1 uncultured Actinomycetota bacterium | reverse complement strand
TGAGGCTGTCTCCAGGTTTTATTCCCCTGGCATTTTTTATGAATGCAACTACATTAAGTGATATGTTGGCCATTTCAATTGCACCCCTTGTGCATAAGATTATAAAGGCATATACATATATTATATCACAAAGAAAAATTTATTTTTCATCCATATACCCTTGCTACCTCTTCCCGGGCTATCTCGACCCAGCGGGTGATATTCCGGGGATTTCCGCCCAGGGTGTGATTATCTTTCATAAGCAGTTTCACAACACAGCCTTTGGAAGCTTCTAGTATCTCTCTCAGTTTTTTTCTTGCAGCATCTTCATCCATTTGGGGTAATGCAAGATCTGTGGATGATGGTTTGGCAGAGTATAATATTTATGCAATATTTAATGCAACGGATCAGATCGCCATAGGGGTAATAAGAGCTGTTTATAAAAAAGGATACAGCATCCCTGATGATGTCTCGCTGGTAGGTATAAGCGGGCTACCTTTCTCCGCAGAATTATATCCATCACTCTCTACAGTCGACGTTTTTCCAAGTATTGCAGGAAAAACAGCAGTCAGCATACTTCTAGAATTGATCAAAGGTGAAAAACTTAACCAGAAAAAGGTCCTCATCGAACCAAAGCTTGTGATCAGGAAATCGGTCAGATCTATAATAGAAGATCCTGAATGAATTAATCATGCTTTTAAAATCAAGATAATAATTTTTCAACCAGTCTATAAACAGTCGTACCAGTGGTCCGGGGCCAATCACTGCAGGGGGGATTATCACGCTGTTTGGCGCGGCTTACAGCCCCTGAAATGGCGCTGCTTGTAATTTTCCGGGCATTGACTTCCTTATTGTATCCTGGTAGATAACGCTCCAATCTTTCCGAGCATATTCGTGAATTGGTTATATTATTACCATCTTCGAAATGCAGTAGAAGCCAGAATTCAAATTTCGGATTACTCAAAGCAAACCCGTAGTTATCTTCTTTTTGTGCCCATTCATAAAGCAGTTTTAGCTGCCCATGGGTCCACTGATCCCTATCAATTATCAACCATGCTTCATCCGATTTCTTTAGCCCTTCTCTTTTTAGATGGTCTTCCATCCGTTTGAGAACCTGTAGCGGAGAACTGTCATGTTTTCCTTTAAGGCAATTGATCCGGATTACCGAATTATGATTATTGAATAATGCAAAGTATTGTGGCTCAGTCTTTAATCCCTCAACAGCAAGAATAAATAGTTTCCTATAGCGACGCTCTCCTAGTTTACGCTTGAATCTTCTTCTTTTCAAAGGAATTAACTCACCTCCTTTTGATTAACAGGAGAGCCGTTTAATAGGAACCGCGGAATACCTCCCAACCGTCCCTGCAAATAACTCTTGCGTATATCCTTATCATAACGGACATCCTTGTATTCGCTAAAAGACAGCAGGTTTGAGCTGCCTTTCAAGTTTCTTTCAGTGATCCACATTTCATCGCGGCGGAGAAGCTGTTGATCCATCAGCAGAACATCATGTGTTGTAATAAGCAATTGTGTCCGACTTTCAGTAGAGCAATTAGTAAGATATGCTTCCAGCAGCTTCCTGGTAAGCAATGTGTGTAAGCTTCTATCGATTTCATCAATAATATAGACCTTTTTTGAATCAGTTTTTGAGATCTCCAGAAATGCCGGTAACAGGTCAATGACTCTTTGGGAACCATCTGATTCTTGTCGGATCTCAAACTTTTCCTCCGTTCCATCTGGTTTTGGATGAAATGTAACCAGCTTCCTGACGATTAGTTCTCCCTCTTTGCGGGTTACGATGAATCGTTCATTGTTTGGATCTTTAAGTAATCGTATGGTCATACCTTCCTTAACATCTTCCTGCAGCCTG
>CAZKVA010000262.1:0-1864 GCA_964556035.1 uncultured Actinomycetota bacterium | reverse complement strand
ATATTGTGAATGCTATACTGAATAAAATCCCATTTATAAAAAAAATTCATCTTTTTTATGATGAAATACAGTATAAGCTTGGTTTTTTTTCCGAACCGATGATCTTTGGTTTCTTTATAGGATTCATTATAGGACTCATAACCAGGTACAGGACTTTGATGTTAAATATGGGTCCTGATCTTCTTTATGCATGTTTAAGCGGACTCAGATTGTCTATAATAATGATTCTTCTTCCCCGGTTTGTTAATCTACTGATGAAGGGTCTTATCCCGGCAATAGATGATTTAAAAAGCCTTATAAGTAAAAGAGTGACGCGAAGGACCATTTATATCGGACTTGATTCAATTGTACTTGTAGGACATCCCTCAGTAATAGGCTTATCTGTTATCGTGATACCTCTTACAATATATCTGTCGACATTGCTTCCGGGTAATAATGTTCTTCCCAGTGCGGACCTTGTCATGATTCCTTTTCTAATCATATGGGCAGTAACTCTTTCACGCGGTGACCTTTTTAGAAGCTTTATCTCTTCAATGCTTACGATACCTCTTGTATTATGGATCACCACAGACATGGGGCAGTTCTTTACAAATTATCTTGTAAAATATGAATTTGAACTGGTAGAAGGATATTCCGGAGTCTCAAGCATAAGTGCAAGCTCAAATATATTTTTCTGGATACTGCTTCAGATAATAAAACCTATAATAAACCTGTTTGCATAGGCGATTCTAATATTTTCTACGTCTTACCTTGTGAATAAATTCCTTATAAAGATTTTTCCTTGTCTCCTGCTCAGGACTACTGATAAATATTCTATTTCTCTCTAAAACAAGCCTTATTTTCGCATCATTTTGCATTATTATTTCCCTGGCATTTTCCTTCGAGACTCTGGAGACCCACAGGTCCGATTCCTGTGAGATATAAGGAAAAAACGAACGCCTTTCTATTATTTTTTTCCAATCAATATTGATCCGGTCAGCAAGACTCACATAATTTATTACCCTGTCCCTTGCTATTATAATTTTTGCCTGTTCAATAATCTTACGATTTACAAACTTTTCTATTCTCTTTAGATTATAAGAAGATATTGTAAGAAAGATCCCATAAAGAATCACCGGAGGGATTATAAAATAGTAATAGCTGGCAATAAAATCAATAAGATATTTGCCTATTTTTCCTAAAAACATTTCCATCCATGTCTGGAACATCAATATCTCCCAATAATAAATATTTCTTTAACTACTCTTTCCTTACATTTGTACCGGGCTAGTAAATAGCTGATTTACCTGATTCTGAGGTTCTTATTCTTACCGCATCTTCAACAGGAATGATCAATATCTTTCCTGCCCCTATCTTTCCGGTTCGCGCCAGTTTTACAATAAGCTTTGTGATATCATCAACTATTTCCTCATCAACTACTATCTCCAGTTTCGTTTTAGGTCTAAACCTTACATTATTATCAGACGCTTCTCCATTTAACTGTCCGCGCTGGCGGCCAAAACCCTGGACCTCTGATACTGACATCCCGTCCACTCCAGCATCAATTAGGGCATCCTTTATTTCATCAAGTTTTGAGGGTTGGATATAACATTCGATTTTTCTTAGCATATTATGCGCCTTTCCTTCAATAATAAGACATTCAAAATAGTGTAAAATCTTACTATTATTTATTAAAATTATTATAATGCATTTTTATTATATAAAAAAATGGGGTGAATCCCAATATCTAAACTTGTGGATTTTAAAGATAAACTAAAATAATATCTCTTATTTCACTAATAATAGAATATTGCTGTTGATTTCGAAATGAAAACTTATCGGAATGCCCCATTAAATCCTTGCCTAAAATCGGCTGATTTAATCA
>CAZKVA010000261.1:0-1888 GCA_964556035.1 uncultured Actinomycetota bacterium | reverse complement strand
ATGGAAGATATTGAAATAGGTAAAAAATTTATAGAGGCTAAAATCCCATTGTTTTGCCTTGGTGGTAAGGGAACAATTGATTTTAGGATGTATCCTGGCGGTTTTAAGGAAATGGTTAAGGGCTGGTCTAAAGGTTTTGGTACTGGAGCTAAATCTACTTCAATACCTGTTCTAATAATGGTAATTGCCTGGATTGTTGGAGCCATATTTCCATTAAATCTACTTGCTGATGGCTTATCTCCTTTTGTCCCTAATATTATTTTAATTGCTACAATTATCTATCTTGCATTTGTGGCTCAAATATATTGGATGTCATACAGGATAGGAAGCTTCAGTATCTGGGCTTCAGTATTATATCCAATACCACTGGCCTTTTTTGTCATTGTATTTTTCTACTCTTTGATTTTAACTATATTTAGAAAAAAGGTTACCTGGAAAGATAGAGAAATAAAAACATAAATAAAGGAGATAAAGATTCCTGTATTTGGACTTTCACATTTCTGGATAATATTTTTAGATATTATAGGGTGGTTAGTAATCCATTTAGGTATTTCATATCTCTGTGTAAAGATACCAATATCCTTCTTTGAAAAAGATTTGTGGTGGTTTAGAACAAAGAGTTGGGAATATCGGGGAAAGGTATATAAAAATATCTTTAAGGTAAAAAAATGGAGAGGTATAGTACCAGATGGTGGAGTACTTTTTAAGGGTGGTTTCCCAAAGAAGAATCTGGAAAGCAGTGACCCTAAATATCTTAAAACTTTTTTTTATGAAACTAAAAGAGCAGAATTGACCCATTGGTTAACAATTTTACCTGCCCCAATATTTTTCCTCTGGAATATGTGGTGGGTTGGTATAATAATGATTGCTTATGCTCTTATAGCAAATATTCCCTGTATATTGCTTCAGAGGTATAATAGAGCAAGATTATCTAATTTGATTTGAAATTATTAATTATATTGTTATTCAGGTATAAAAATATCCTTAATGGTTATGCTCTACTATTCCATATCCACCAGTTACAGGGTCTTTAAAAATTAGACATTCAGGTGGATATAAACTTAGAAGACTAAATAGAACTATATTTACAATTATTATTATCCCTCCAATAATATTGAGGTATAACTTTCTTTTCTTTAAGAGCATTAACCTGTAGCTTACTATCTGTGCAACAGCTATTGCAATAATAAATATTACTATATCTATAGCAAGGCTCTCTATCTTAAATATGAGGGTATATCCATAAAAAAGAACAGAAATCACAGCTGGAATCACCAGAAATGAAATACCTTTTGCAAAGAAGAAATTCTTTACTTTCTTACCAAATACAAAAAATTCTATGATACCCCACACAAAAGCTGGCCAGAAGCCTATTTTAAAATGCTCCCAGGTGCTTTCATTGACTCCACTTATGATTGCCATTGGTTTCCATTCACCACTTAGCTCAAAAGTAAAATGAAGGAGTGCACCAATTAAAACCGTAAAAAGAATTCCAAACATCTCCCAGGATAGTATTTTTTTTCTATTCATTATTTACCCCTAAATATTTTTAAACATATTGATAAATTATAAGAAAAATATAATTATATCTCAATATTCCAATTCTGGTATAAAAATATCCTTCCTTGAAATCATTATTGCGGCTCTAACATTGCGTACAGTGCCCAGCCACCCTGTGCACTAAGCAAAGTGACCAACTTCCCTAGATTTGATGAAAGAATCAAGACAATATTTGGTTCTCAACCAACAACGGGGGCATCACGCTCTCTAGCAGCATAACGGTTTGACAAATTGCCTTATAATACATTAGGAATGACATTAGGCAAATACTCAGGTTCGAAGTTTCTGAAGGGTTTCTTGAAGATTGGAGATGACTATATAAACCAAT
>CAZKVA010000260.1:0-1931 GCA_964556035.1 uncultured Actinomycetota bacterium | reverse complement strand
TTGACGGCTTTAGCCGAAAGGCAATAGGTTACGCACTGGGAAGGACACTATCGGCAGATCTTTCAGTAGCAGCCCTTAACGATGCCATATCAAAAAGAGATACGGCTGATCTTATCCACCATTCCGACAGGGGCATCCAGTACTGCTGTTATGATTATGTAAAGATCTTAAAGGATCATGGAATCGCCATATCAATGTCTGGAAAGGCAAATCCATACGACAATGCAAAAATGGAATCTTTCTTTAGGACCTTAAAAGTAGAAGAAGTCTATATGTTTGAATATGAGACATATGGGGAGGTACTAAAAAGAATTCCGTATTTTACCCTCCAAGTCTACAATAAAAAAAGATTGCATTCTTCACTGGGGTATATGCCCCCGGAAGAATTTGAAAATATAAATAATGAAAAAATGAAAGGAAATGAGTCCCATCAGCTTATTCTGACTAGTTAATTGCGTGTCCGAATTTTTGGGTTCATATCAACTATTATTTTACTCCCTGCGGCGCTAGCATACAAAAGTTCCCTTTAATCTCATCAGCTGTGGTTTCCCCTGGCTATATAGAAATATCTTTCTCTTTCATGCTCCTCTGCATAAATTACGCTCATTTCCAAAAAAAGTTTTAGGGAGCGGTATATAGTGACCAGGTCAACTCCTTTACCAGCCCTCATACGCAAACAACTATTTATCACCTCTTTCGATCATCGATTTAACAAGATCGCTTCTGGTTATTATCCCTATGACTTTATTATCGTCATCCACTATAGGTACTCTGTTTACCTTATTATTGATCATTATGTCAGCCATCTCACTTTCAGGAGTATCCCCTTTTGCCTTTTTAACCCATGTTTTCATTATTTCTTCTACTGTAGTCTTCGCAAGATCTTCCTTCTTCTTTTCATAACCCTGTAAGTAAAGATCTGGATCTACATAGGCAAAATTATAAATTGGGAACACCATCATGGGATAAAATGTTTCATCCTTTTTTAAGAGATCCACTATATCTGTTTCAGACACAATGCCCTTAAGTATGTTTTTTTTATCTACTACGGGCACACCACTTATATTATTATTTATTAGAAGTTCAGCCAACTCAAAGATGCTTTTTTCCCCAGTAATAGTTATTACCTTTTTATTCATAATCTCTTTTGCCATTTTTTCAGCCATCTTTCTTCCTCCTTATATTCTGTCAATAATATCTTACTTTTTTAACCAAACTATATCCTTTTACGGATAATAGAATATGTTGGGAAATTGACCCATCTTTTTTTCCCGCTTTCTTATCTCCTCTCCAATCTCTGTAAATGTTATAATGATATTTGTTTTTAAGTAATGTCTCCTTAAATTTTATTATACTCTTTTTTTGTTATCTTTTTCTTTGCATACCTTTTTATGACTTCCAAGTTGCCATTTGCCTCATTTTTAGAGATCTTTCCAGAATAGTTTACTCTTTTTATCAGCTATACAATTAAAAGTATCATTCCAATAATAATTATGATAAAGATAAAATTAAAAATCATCTAGGCAATTCCACAGTTATCGAAGAAACCACCCATCATAATAGGCCACATCATCATTTTAATACCAGATTTTTAGGATTAAACTTCCACAGATAAAAGATCATTTAATTAATTTTAGTAGACTAATGACACTATTATGAGAAAATATAAAATAGAATAATAAATATTTTATTTATTCTAGAACAAACTATTAGGATGAATTTAAGTAAGTTAATCTTTGAATATTGTATATTGGCCCTAGAATTTATAAGTGCAGGGACAATAATAATTGGGATATTATTATCTTCAGTGTATGCAGCTGTCAATCTTGTTAAAAAAGTTGAGAAAGGAAAAATATATCATGTTATCAGGGTTATGATAACATATTCGCTTATAAAGTTAGTAAGTCTTCTAGTGTAATAAAAAATACTTA
>CAZKVA010000259.1:0-1956 GCA_964556035.1 uncultured Actinomycetota bacterium | reverse complement strand
ATATCCAAATGCCTTACTATTACCAGTCCTCGTAATATAATGATCCGGCTCAAAATCGCCTCCAGCACCCATAGGATCAGCAAGTATAACAATAGGCGACTCCAGTCCCTTTGCCTTATGAAGATTCATAATCCTTACAGAATCATCTCCGGTTGAAGCAAGCCTCATAGATTCAATGCCGCTTCCCTCCAGAAACTCTCCCAGATCATTTACAAGATCAGCAAATACATCCAGTCCATCACTTCTTCTATCTTTTAGTAACTCCAGCGCCTTAAAAATATTACCTGCCCTTGTAAGCCCCTCCTCTTCACATACAGCAAAAGGAAGTACCCCTGTCCTCTCAATTATCATCCCTGCAGCAATTACAGGCTCAAAGCTTCTTATTATTTTCCTATATTCCTTTAGCAGATTATAAGCCTGGATAAACTCATCAAAATCTTCAGGTACCTCGCTGTAATATGAAAATACTCCACCAGCTTTCTTAAATTTATAGAGCCTGTCATCGCTGATGCCAAAAAACATACCCCGGAGTGTCGTTATAAGGGCCACCGGGTCCCTCTCATCCTCAATAGCTCTGAACAGCCTATAAATCTCACCCAGCTCAAATGACCCGCTAAAACTCTCCCCTCCCGAGATGTCATATGGTATACCAAGCATTTCAAGTGACCTGCTATAATCTTTAAGATTCTTTTTATATCTTGTAAGAATTAAAAAATCCGAGTACTCAGGCTTTACAGCATTGCCATCATCATCCTGCAATCTAAAACTTCCACTCACCGCAGACTTAATCCAGTTAGCAATCCTTACAGCATCGATTTTTGCAATATCTTTTGCATTATTTCCAGCAACTTTGCCTATTGGATTTTCCATTACTCCAGAGAGACACTCCCCGTTTAATTCCTTTACAGTATTAAGCGGAAAATATCTGGCCTGATACCTTGTCTCTTCTTTGGGCAAGATACCCTTAAATACATCGGCCACAGTCTCCTGCATAAAAGGAAGTGACCTGAAATTGGAATACAGGTTCAGCACCTCTCCGCCCCTGCCATTAAATAGACCCTTTACCAGATTATAGATATCAATATCGGCCCTTCTGAAGCGGTATATGCTCTGCTTTGGATCACCTACTACAAAAAGTGAACCCGGGGAGGGTATAATTTTTTTCCAATTGTCCTCTTCATTATTGCTTCCAGTAAGAAACAGTATTATCTCCGCCTGCACGGGATCTGTATCCTGGAACTCATCTACCAGGATATGTGTAAACCTTTTTTTAAAATATCCCCTGACTTCAGCATTGTCACGAAGGAGCTCTGCGGTATTTATAAGGAGGTCCCCAAAATTAAGGATCGAATGATCCTTTCTCCACTTTCTGTAATACTCTGCACCGCCTATTATAAAATCGGTAATCGGTTTATGGATATATTCCTGCCAGCTCTTAAGCGCAGGATTAATAATTTCTTCTTGAAACTTTCCCATCTTCTCAAGATATGATTTACTGTTTCCATCCGGCCACCTATTCTGTGTGATGGAAGGCCTTTTACCTAATTCATTTAAGAGTTCAATAAACTTCCTGTCGGAATCCATATATCCTGAGTCAATGAGCTTACCGCTCTTTTTTATCATTTTCTGCAGTTTATCCCATCCATTACCGGGCTCAATTTCCGGTATTAAACCCTTAAAGAAATTAAGTAACTCCCTTATAGACTTTTTCACATCAGTAAAATCCGGCTTATCCACCTCTGCCGTCACTATCTCTACATCCGAATACTGTATGAATTTAAAATAGATACCTTTAAGATCTGCCACGTGGATATCTATATCCTGAATAAACTTTAAAGTACTACTCTCGTTTATCTCTGCACTTTCTATATACTGTGACCAGATCTTCTCTGCGAAGCTGATATCCTGGCTTTCCTCTATCTCGGTAAATCCGGGATCGACTCCTGCCTCTACAGG
>CAZKVA010000258.1:0-1972 GCA_964556035.1 uncultured Actinomycetota bacterium | reverse complement strand
AGGCTATAATGTTTAAGTACGACAAACTGAGAATTAAAAGAAATAAGTTTGAATACCAAGCTATATATAATGTTTCAAAAACTCAATTGTTAAGTGATATCAAAGATGCCATTACTTTTATTCAAGTAATAGAAAAATATCTTAAAGATAATAATCCTCAGTTAAGTTTGGATTTGTAATGGCTTAAAAGACTTCAATGTATATCAATAATTATGTGAACAGCCAAGTATTCACCTTAATATACGCCATTGTCAATATGAAAGAAGTTTTCATATCATCTGCTTCTGCTTGAAGCTGAAATAACCTTCATGACCTACTATTATATGATCAAGAACATTTATACCCACGATCTTAAAAGATTGACAAAGCCTCCGGGTGACTTCAATATCATCCATAGAAGGTTTTGGATCCCCGCTCGGATGATTATGTAAAAAGATCACAGATGCTGCTGAAGCTCTTATTGCTGGATTAAGCACCTCCCTCGGATGAACGGGTGAAGTGGTCAGAGATCCTTGTGAGATGAGTTCATCCTTTATTATTTTGTTTTTTGTATCGAGGAGCAGCACTCTGAATTGCTCCTTTTTAAGATCTTTAAGGAGCGGGATATAGTAAGAAGCCACTTCCTCGCTACACCTGAAGCTTCTACAGTTACCATTTTTTAAAGCTGCAGCCCTTCTGCCCAGTTCAAAAGCAGCTACAAGTTTGGCTGCCTTGGCCTTACCTATTCCTTTTAGATCTAATAGTTCGGACGGCAAAATATTTATCAGACCTTTGAGTTCCTTAAACTCTATTAGTATTTCCTTTGCAAGGTCTATGGCAGAGATGCTATTGCCATTATATTTAAAGCCTGTCTGTAACAATATGGCAAGAAGTTCACAATCAGATAGCCTGTCCGCACCCAATGTAAATAATTTTTCCCTTGGTCTTTCTGCAATGGGCCATTTATTTATAGCAGATTTTTTCATAAAAGCTCCAGATATATAATTAATGCATAAACATATATACATAATAGCATAAATATTTATGATTTAAAATATATAAGTAGCTAAATATCAACATTTTGATTCAGAAAGATTGCTTTATATAGTAAATAAGTATTCTTTATGTTGTGGGAAATCAAAGAAAGATTTCCATAATAAATACATTAAGAAACAGCGACATAATCTACTTTTACTCTTGGCTCAGGAGATGGCAGGCCATCCTTTTTCAATCCTTCCAAATGGATCAGAAGAGCTTCAGTAATATTTTTTTTTGTTTTTTCAATAGTTTTACCTGATGCAATGCATCCTGAAACATCTGGTAAATATGCAGAATAGTTATTGTTAATTTTTTCAATAATAACTAAATATTTCATTTACTATTACTCCTTTTTAATCCAGCTTGCCTTAAAACACTGTTTAAAGTTCCTGGTGCTATATCATCACCTGGGTTACCGGCAATTGTTACTCTTCCGGGTTTTACAGGATGTTTGAATTGTATATGACTTCCTTTCTGTGTGACAATATACCACCCATCCTCTTTTATTAGCTTTATTATCTCACGTAATTTCAAATTAAAAAACTTTCTGGATTATTAATTTTATCTATTACTTATATAAATAATTATTCCCCGGCCCTTTTACTCTCCAGTTATTATGTTAGCGGTGTTCTTTTCATAATAATCTTAAATATATAAATAATGTAAATGCATAAATACATATTAGCATAATTAATTAAAATATAAAATAATGAGGTTGATTAAATTCATGCATTCTAAAATATTAAAACAATTGACTAATGTATATTATCATGATATACATATTTAAAATGGATGTTTATAAAAAGCTCAAGTTGTGTACTAGTTTTCAATGGGATGAGGGAAATGCTGGGAAGAATTGGCTAAAGCATAGAGTAAGTCCTTCTGAATGTGAACAAGTATTTTTTCATCTTCCCCTGGTATCTTCTGCAGACGTAAAACACTCTGGAGAAGAGGA
>CAZKVA010000257.1:0-2003 GCA_964556035.1 uncultured Actinomycetota bacterium | reverse complement strand
TTGTAGGTGTTTCGATGCATGGGCAACCTGATGTACTCATAGAGGCTATAGAACAGTATCCATTTGATGCAGTGATGACGACAATAAACTATTATGACAGATTTAATTTTCCAAAGATCGAGGAAATCCTTGTACCCCTTGCCCTTAAGAAGCAGATTGCAGTGATACTTATGAAACCTGTAGCAGATGGTTATTTGTGGAGATCTGACGAGACTGCTTTTAGATATGCATTAAGCCAACCAGCTTCAGTCATTGTCACTGGCATGAATAATAAGGAGATGTTTGAAAAAGATATTGATTATGCCAGGAATTTCAAACCACTAAATGATATAGAAAAAGAGGAGATCTACAAAAATGCCCCCGAACTCGGCAATTATGTATGCAGGCAGTGCATGAAGTGCCTCCCTTGTCCGGAAAATATTGATATTCCCTTATTGTGTAAATTCGAAGGATACTATGATAGGCAGATGGATGATGGTATTATTAATAATTCTTCTGACTATGCCTTAAGGGAGCGCTTAAAGTACTGGTATGGAGGAAAAGATATTGCTAAAGAAAGTTATAAAGCTCTAAAAATAAAAGCTGATAAATGTACCGGATGCGGGGAGTGCATACCCAGATGTCCCTATAATATAGATATAATTGAAAAGCTAAAAAATATTGATTTTAAACTGGGAAAAAGAAAATTCTTTTAGGTATTATCGTTTTTTCCTGATAGTGCATTAAATTTTTCCGTAAAGTCCTTTATCCTTTCATCAATCAAGAAATTAATTGTGTCTTTGGGGAATTTACCGGTTTTCCCACATTTACCTGACTTTTTACCAGTTAAGACCTCTATACCCTCATCTATGGTTTTTATACCGTAAATGCTGAAGTTTTCAGCCTCTACCTCTTTTATTACTTCATCCTTTAACATAAGATTCTTGATATTACTATTAGGAATAAGGACTCCCTGCTTTCTGTTTAAACCTCTCATCTTGCAAACCTCAAAGAAACCTTCGATCTTCTCATTGACCCCGCCAATAGCCTGTACCTCTCCTTTTTGGTTTACCGACCCGGTAACCGCAAGATCCTGACTGATCGGTACTCCAGAGAGTGCAGAGAGCATAGCATAAAGCTCAGCGCTGGAAGCACTGTCTCCCTCGATTCCTCCATAGCTCTGTTCGAATACTATCCTGGCTGAAATATTCAAAGGTCTGTCTACGGCATATTTTTCAGTTAGATAGCCAGATAGGATAAGAACACCTTTTGTGTGTATGGGACCGCCCATTTTTGTCTCTCTTTCAATATCGATAATTCCTGCCTTACCCATACCTATTGATACTGTGACCCTGGAAGGTCTTCCAAAAGAATAATCACCAAGACTTAGCACTGATAATCCATTTACCTGACCGATAACATTCCCGGTTGTATCGATTAGCATAGTGCCATCTTGCATCATCTCCCTGATCTTTTCCTGGATAAGGTTTGAACGGTAATATTTTTCTTCTATAGCCTTTGTGATGTGTTCTTCCTTAATAAAACTGTTACCGCTTGCTTTTGCATAGTAATTTGCTTCAGTAATTATATTTGAGATTTCAGAAAATCTTGTCGATATCTTGTTTTGATCACCAGCCAGTCTTGTGCTATATTCCAATATTTTTGCAACTGCTGAAGATTTGAGATGATTTAGAGCCTCCTTTATGCAGAGGGTGCAGATAAACCTGGCATAATTTTTGATATTGGCACTATCCCTTTTCATGACAAGGTCATAGTCCGCTTTTACTTTAAAATGTTTTTTAAACTCATTGTCAGCATTATATAAAATATTATAGTGATAGGGGATTCCAATAAGGATAACCTTTATGTTTAAAGGAATAGGCTCCGGTTTCAAGCCCTTGGTTGAGATCATACCGAGTTTTTCACTAGCTTCTTCAATAGTTATTTTTTTATCCCTTAAAGACATTTTAAGGCTATCCCAGGAAAATATATTTTTAAAAAGATCTTCTACTGGAATTACTATG
>CAZKVA010000256.1:0-2012 GCA_964556035.1 uncultured Actinomycetota bacterium | reverse complement strand
AAAGACTATGCTTCATACTGCACTTCTCCCTTACGATTGAGTTTTTACTAAATATTTGTTCATATTCTGCGGTTCATAAAGATATTCTTCTTTTTCAGTAGCCCTGTGAAAAACAATCTTTCCTTCATCCCTCATTTGCTTAATTTGTTTTTGAGTAGAATTTAGTTCAACCATTTTTTCTCTCAAAGTAAGATAACCTTTTTCTCTGAGTCGGCTATACCGGCTCTTTAGGCCATAGGTCCTAATAATATATTTTACAGACTTCCTCTTAAAAGTATTGTCATCCCACAGGCGGTAACCCTGCTGGTTTAGGGTAGCTGCAATCTCTGATGGTATATGATTTTCTGTTAGCTTATCTACCTTGGCTATTATCTCATCTTTTATCTTCCTAATTTCGTAAATGGGAAGTTTCCTGTCAATAGCTAAAGTTTTTGATGTATCTGCCCTAAACCTTATGTTTAATATAGTCTTTTTATCATCATTTTTTACTGTCACATCCTCGATCAAAAGACGTATCATCCTCTTTTTCTCCCTGAAAGCAATATTGGGACTGGTCCAAAGCCTGGGAAAATCAGATACTATTTTCATAATATCTGCTTCGGTGGTTTGCTTCACCACTTTTAAATCATCTTTCTTCTTCTTTTCGTACTCCTGCTGGGTCTTTTCCAGCTGCCTTAATTTCTGGTTCCAGACTGCTTCAAGCTCTGTGGCCACCAGGCGGTTTTGTGGATCAACAGACATATATCTTTTTTTGGCAAGCTCCATTTCGTATTGTGCTTTCTCTACCTGCTGCCTGTAAAACTTATCAGCCTCAAGCTTTCTTTGGGATAGCTCGTTTTGCACCTCAATCGCTGCCTTTATTGCCAGAGGGTTTAGCATTTCAATAAGCAGTTTTGATATCTCCTGGTCAACCTTTTCTCCTGCTACAGTCTGACATACCTTTGCACCGTTTTCAATACGATTACTATTGCATCTATATATGGGGACAAGACTGGAACAGTCCTGCCTGTATCCAACCTTCATTCTATTTCCGCACCTGCCGCATATAATTATCCCCTGGAGAAGAGCAGGACCTTCACGAGGGGGGCTTTTTCTTCTGTCCTTTCCATGTGCACAGGAATTTTCTTTTAGCTTTTTTAAGTTCTCATCAAACTGGTCCCCCGTTATGTATCCCGGATGGGCACCGGCCATAAAGGCATGCCAGTCCTCTACAGGCATATTAATCTGTTTTTTGCCCTCCACCGTGTTTTTTATCTGCTTTCGCCCGTAGCAGTATATGCCTGCATATATGGGGTTGTGAAGCATCCTTAAGGTCCAGCTATGAGTAAGGGGCTTCCAGGCAAGCTCTCCTTTCCTGTATCCCCTAAGAAACCGGGTGGGCATTTTAAGGCCTAATCTGTTAAATTCCCTTACAGTAGCGCATGCAGAGCCGGTCCGCTTAAAGGTTTTAAAAAACAGCTTTATGGCATTTTGTACGGCAAGGTCCGGATCCATCACTATCTTATCATCTCCATTGTAGATATATCCTACCGGAAGGGGTCTCTTTAGCTCTCCGCGCCTTGCCTTGGAAAGCATACCTCCCCTCATCCTTGAGTAAAGAAAATGCATCTCTGCCTCGCTCATGGTGCCCTTTAGCCCCAGTAGTAACCTGTCATTGAAGTCATTTACATCATATATTCCATCCTCGTCCATGATAAGTGTATCGGTTATGGCACATATCTCAAGAAGCCTCAGCCAGTCAGAGGAGTTTCTGGATAGTCTTGAGACCTCGATGCTAATAACGATTCCGGCATGGCCCATACCCACTTCAGCTACAAGCCTCTTAAAACCTGGACGTTGCTGGCTAGACGTGCCTGATTGCCCCAGGTCGCTGTCAATTGTAATAATTGAATCCTTGGGCCAACCAAGTGCTACTGCCTTCTCCTTTAGAGCATACTGTCTTATGGTACTTTCCGTGTTCTCATATACCTGGCGCAGTGTTGACTGCCTTATGTAGAGGTATGCGCTGCGCT
>CAZKVA010000255.1:0-2050 GCA_964556035.1 uncultured Actinomycetota bacterium | reverse complement strand
TTTCTTACCTTTTCAACAAGCTCATCAGTTATGGCGTCCTCTTTGGGATCTACTCCAAGTTTGAAGCATATGTCTATATGTTTATTTATGGTATCCCTGTGGATACCAAGTGTCTTTGAAATACTTCTAACCGATTCTTTCCTTCTAATTCTTAGAAGTATTTCCTTTATTTCTGTCATATGTACCTCCCGGTATGCCATATCCTGCCTCCAGATTTTTTAGAAGCATTATACAGCTTTGTTGCTATGGGGTGGTACAATGATGGTGAAAGAAAGTCCTTCCAGGTGGTACAATGAACCTGAAAATAATTCCTTTTTAGTGGTACATAGTTGGTGAAAAAAACTTGCTAAAAGTGGTACATAGAAGGTGAAAAATCACAAAAGTGAAGGTCTTTGAATATTTAATAAACTTGCTAATTTAGTTTTTGAGAAAGAAAGATAGACTGTATTGGTTTCTTTCTTGTTAATTTCATTTAAAAGATAGGAAGATATTTTTTTTCTTATAGAACTTTCTGAAATTAATTCTAATCTAGATTTAAGCATTATTGTTCTATTTGAAATAATCTCTAAGAAATTTATTATAATTTTTTCATTAATGGAAAATAATTTAATCATTTCCTGTTTTTTTATTAAAATAACCTTGCTTTTGGTTTTTGAAATTGCTTTTACTGGAAAACTTTCAATCTCTGAGAATAAAGAGGCTTCTCCAAAAGTTTGATATTTTCCTAATACTTTTATCAGTATAATTTCACCCGAGGAAAGGACTTTTTGTAATTCTACAATTCCATCAAAGATTATAACCAGGTAGTTAGTTTTATCATATTCAGATAGAATAATTTCATTTTTGCCAAATTCTTTTATCTTATATCCGATTTTAGAAAATATATAAGCTATATCTGAATCTCGGATATTCTTAAAGAGTTTACAATTTTTTAATAAATAAATATTTTCCACTGTAACATATGTTACTGTTATTATTTCTTTATTATACTAAAATCTTTCAGATTGTAAAAAAGAAAGGGATGTATGGCAAGAAGAATAACACGTATAGTGGTTCAAATAGTTTTTTTAGCACTTTTTATATTTTTTATTATTACTGGTAAAACAAATTTTTGGCTGGCTATATTTGGATTAAGTATCATTTTAGCCATATTTTTTGGAAGAATTTATTGCGGTTGGGTTTGTCCTATCAATACTGTTATGCGTCCTGTAAATTGGATATATGCTAAATTAAAATTAAAAAGGTTAAATACTCCAAACTGGCTAAAACTAAAAATAATTCCATGGATATTGCTTGCTTTACTGGTAGTCACGATGATACTGGGAAGGTTTTTAAATTTAAGAATACCAGGACTATTAATAGTTCTAATACTTGGATTTATATTCAGCTTAGTATTTAGACCAGAGGTTTTTCACAATTATATTTGTCCCTATGGGGCCCTACAAAGTTTAACTGGAAGATTTGCAAAGCTGACTTTTAGGGTTGATAAAGATAAATGTGATGGTTGCAGACTATGCCTAAAGGCATGTGATGCTGAGGCAATAAATATAAATAGCAAAAAAGCTACGATAGATCCTAAACTTTGCCATCAATGCAATGACTGTAAAACTGCTTGCCCGAACTTTGCAATAAATTATGAGCGTAAATAGATAGGATCATAGTCTATTAATATTTGTAGTTTGTGTGATATTCTCAAGAATTGAAATTTTAAACCTTTAAGACAAATAAATTATGAATTCCAAACAATACTTGATAGAATTAAAAAAAAGACTGGAAGAGGTAATATGCCAAAAAAAATAAATAAAAATGTAACCTGGGTCGGAAAAGTTGACTGGGAAATAAGGAGCTTCCATGGGGAAGAGTATTCCACTGACCGTGGGACTTCTTATAATTCATACCTTGTCAGGGACAAAAAAGTTGCTTTAATAGACACAGTATGGAAACCATTCTCAAAGGAATTTATAAATAGTCTAAAAAAAGAAATAGACTTATCCAAAATAGACTATGTTATTGCCAACCATGCTGAAACTGACCATAGCGGAGCTTTACC
>CAZKVA010000254.1:0-2056 GCA_964556035.1 uncultured Actinomycetota bacterium | reverse complement strand
GGCGGCTTCTTTTTCAAAAGGCCACCAGCGGTCAAGCTCGTCTCTTAATCTAGTTATGTCCCTATACGGTTCCCATCTTACTATTTGCATAATTTCTCCTACTTTCTTTACTTCTATATTTATTTCTTATATTCCCAGATCTATATATGCTTTATCCGCTGGGGGTGTGCCTAGATCTGATACTTCAAGAATAAGGTCTACCGAATCCAGGGGTACATCAAATGATGCAAAAAATGTCTGATTTGTATCCGGATAAACATCTACTAAGAGACAGGCTTCACCAATCCCAAGAAAACCGTAAGCTGCAGCACAAATGGGAAATTCCCTGCCCTTGCCGTCAATTACTTTTAAATCAATGATCGTTCGAATATCTTGTCCTATATTTTCTACATTAAACTCTACACCTATAAATCTTCCGTATGTAGCCTCAAGGATATCTCCTGTATCACTGGGGATCTGTGATCCCAGATATTCGGAATTATCCACCCTCCAGACTATGTCTCCCACAGTTACCTCTTTGTCTATAGAGGATGTAGATATTATAGACCTATCAAATGGTTTTTGTTCAAGACTTGCTGTTTTACATGCGGCAACAGAGATTGAGAAAAGTATCATAAAAAAGACTGCTAAAAATTTTTTTATATTTTTCATTTACTTATCCTCCTAACTGAAATGGGTAATAATTTATTAATTAAGGTATGAAAACTTTACTTGGCCTTCAATGATCTTCCCTCTTTGTTTTCCGATTTTGCAGAAACGAAGACCTGAGAATTTAAAACAGCCTGTAATTCTCTTGCTATTTGGTTACTACCATGTATCCCATAATTATTAAAAGATCCATATGGGTATCTGCTGTATCCTTCATCTGCAACTACATCAATAGACCTTATATTTGAATATTTATCTATAACTTTTTCAAACAACTCAAGGTGTTGCAGTGCTATATTATGCCATGTCATCGATCTTCCAAATTTATATGTTTTCTTTTCAATTTCTGATTTTTTTTGTGGATCTTTGAAAATATCTAACATAGCGTTTTTAATAGCCTGTGAATCCCTAAAAGGTACAAGCACACCTCTGCCATTTGCAAGGACTTCTTTTGCATAAAGATACGGTGTTGAAATACATACTTTGCCTGCTCCGACTGCATACGCCAGGGCACCTGAAGCTGACTGCTGTGGGTCCAGATATGGAGTTATATAAATGTCTATAGCTTTTAGCCAGTCAATGAGTTCTTCTAATGATAAATATTTATTTATAAATTTTACATTTTCATGTAAATTAAATGTTTTTATTTTATCCTTTAAGAAGTTTCTGTATTTTTCCCCGGCCGTTTTAAGTACTACCGGGTGTGTCTGGCCGATTATCAAGTACAATATATTAGGAAACTGCCTTTTTATATCTCTTAAAGCTTCGAGTGTATATTCAAGTCCTTTAATCTCTGATAAGAGATTTATATTACCAATGATTAACCTGTCTTCCAGACCCTTTTTCTTTTTATATTTATCATTAGATTCCAGGGCTATGTCTGGAACACCATGAGGGATAATTTCAATTTTTTCTCCCGGGTAGTTGTATTCCTTAATAAGTTTTCCCAGACTTTGAGGCATCATAACTATTACTTTTTTGGCAAACTTTATGACATCTTTTAAGACCAGGCCGTATCCCTTGCCGGGATCATCCGGTATTGTATGGGCAGTAATGATCAGGGGTTTTTTTAGAAGCTCCAGCAGCTTAATAATATATTGCCCAAATTCACCCCCATATAGTCCAAATTCATGTTCCAGGACAACCACATTTGCATTTGACATATTGATACGGTCTACTGCTTTAATATAGGAATCAGTTTCGTGCTGGCTTATCTTAAATTTGACTTCAAGGGGATAATCTATTTCATCTTCCGGTTTGACCAGTGCAAATATCTCGGCTTTACAATATGGATTAATAAGGTTAATAGCTCTTGTCAGGTCCTTGGTATATGTAGCAATCCCGCACTTTCTCGGTATAAATGATGATATATATATACCATTTATACATCTATTTTTTTCTCTTATGA
>CAZKVA010000253.1:0-2102 GCA_964556035.1 uncultured Actinomycetota bacterium | reverse complement strand
TATGTATTAGGTACGTACAAATTTTTTATAACTTAAAGTTTTTAATATTTATTCCTATTAATAAATCATTGCGTTATAATTAATTTTAAATATTAAGACTTCAAGAAAGTTATGAGAAATATATTAAATAGATTTAATATTAAAGAATACTTAATCATAATCACAATAATTGTCGGTTTATACTTATCAAGTCGCTACAATTATCTCCTTTTTCATGGCTTTGCAGAAATATTTAGCATTATTGTAGCGGTCAGTATTTTTATTTTAGCCTGGAATTCCCATAGATTTTCAGATAATAATTTTCTCATGTTTATAGGTATTGCCTATTTATTTATAGCTTTTTTAGACCTAATCCATACATTTTCCTATAAGGGAATGGGGGTATTTCCTGGCTACGGATCTAATTTAGCGACTCAGTTATGGATTTTTGCAAGATATATTGAGAGCATATCCTTGGTTATTGCAACTGTTTTTATTAATAAAAAGCTAAAATACAATTTTGTTTTTTTAGGATATTTTCTGGTAATTATTGTTTTTCTTCTATCCGTTTTCTATTGGGAAATTTTTCCTGATAGTTTTATAGAAGGAGAAGGATTAACCTCTTTTAAAGTAATAAGTGAATATATCATCTCTACAATATTTTTAATATTTATTTTACTTTTAATCAGAAAGCGAGCTGGATTAGATAAATTAGTATTTAGAATGTTGATTGCTTCTGCAATTATAACAATATTTTCAGAGCTTGCTTTTACTTTGTATTCAGATGTATTCGGTATTTTAAATCAAATAGGTCATCATTTAAAGGTCATTTCTTTTTATCTTATCTATAAAGCTTTAATAGAAACTGGCTTTGTAAAACCTTATAGCCTTATATTTAGAAAACTTAAAAGAAGTGAAGAAAGATACCGTCACTTATTTGAGAACATGACTAATGGCTTTGCTATTATTCAAGTAGTCCTGAACAAAAAGAGCGAACCCAATGACTTCGTGTTTTTAGACGTTAACTTTGCCTTCGAGAAAATTACAGGTCTAAAACACAAAAATATCATCGGCAAAAAAGTTACTGATGTTTTTCCGGAAATGAAAAAGGACCCTGCTGGTTGGATAAGTAAATTCAGAAAAGTAGCTTTGACTGGAAAGGAAATCCGGCTTGAACAACATTTAGAACTTCTCGATAAGTGGTTAGCAGTATTGATATTTAATATAGAAAAAAATCAGTTAGCCACAATCTTTGAAGATGTTACTGAAAGAAAGATAATTGAAGGTAATTTATTAGAAAGCCAGGAATTTAATAAAAATCTATTTTTGTTATCACCTAATCCAGCCGCTATCATTAATAAAGATACAACCATTGAGCTTGTAAATTCAGAGTTTAGAAAACTTTTTGGACTTAAAAATAAAGAAATTATAGGAAAAAAAGTACCTTACCAACACTGGATTCCAGGAATGGAAAATGAATATACTGCTAAACTAAAAAATGCAATTAGGGAAGTATCAAAAAAATTTATAATACCATTCAGAAATAAAAAGGGAAATAAACTATGGGCACAATTGTCAGCATCTCCTTTAATCCAAAATGGGGAAAGCAAACTTATTGTCAATTATATTGATATAACCAAAAGCTTTTTAGCTGATAGTTTGCTTCAAGATAGTGAAAAAAATCTTCGAAGGGCACAGGCCGTGGCTAAAATAGGCTCCTGGAAGTGGAAAGTATCAACAAACTCAGTTAAATGGTCAGAAGAACTTTATCGGATTGTTGGATACGATAAGAAACTTCCTGCCCCAAGCTATACAGAACACTCATTAATCTATACACCCGAGAGTTGGGAAAAGTTTGATAAGGCAGTTAAAAAAACTTTGAAAACTGGGAAACCCTATGAAATCACTTTAGATTTAAAAAGAAGAAACGGTAAAATAATAACCACACATACTCATGGCGAAGCCCAATATGATGACAGCGGTAAAATTGACTATCTTTATGGAACGGTTCAAGATATATCTGACCACAAAAAGGTTGAGAACGAAATCAAAAGCCTATCAAGATTCTCATCAGAAAACCCAAATCCAGTACTGAGGATCAGCAATAAATCTTTAGTTCTTTA
>CAZKVA010000252.1:0-2108 GCA_964556035.1 uncultured Actinomycetota bacterium | reverse complement strand
ATAATATTTATTTAGATATTTAATAATTATTTATATGGAGGTATTAAAAGAAATGTTATAGGGAAAAGCTATTGGAATAATAACAAGCGGCGGTGACTGTGGCGGACTAAATGCAGTAATAAAAGGTGCTGCTTCCATGGCTATGGCTTATGATATTCGTCCCTATGTCATACCTAACGGTTATACAGGTCTTTATAATCTTTATGAGAGTGAAAACATTATAGAGCTTAATGCATATAGACTTGATAACATATCTTCTCTAAAAGCTGGTTCACAGGCAGGCAATACCAGGGTAAAGATATCCAAGATAGAGGATGAAAATAAATATAAAAAAATATCAGAGGGGCTTAAAAAGTTCAATATTGGAGCATTAGTTATTTCCGGTGGAGATGATTCCGGAAGCGTAGTGGTAGATTTGAATAATAATGGTGTTCCCTGTGTGCATGTTCCAAAAACTATGGACCTTGACCTTCATTCCTATTCGGTTGGGGGTGACTCCGCAGTAAACAGGATAGCCCAGTATGTTGAGGAATTAAAAACCACAGGAAACAGCCATAACAGGATAATGGTTATAGAAGTATTCGGCAGATATGCAGGCCACACTGCTTTTAGGGGAGGCATAGCTGCGGATGCTGACTGTATCCTGATACCTGAAGTACCTATTAATTTTGATGTAATCTACAAAGATCTTAAAAAGACTTTCATGAGGCGAATCAGCTCAAATGAATATAAGGCAGGTACTTATATTATAGTTGCTGCTGAAGGAATAACAGATGAAACAGGTGGATTTATAACTGACAGCAGTGTAACGACAGATGCATTCGGACATAAGAAGTTATCAGGTGTAGGAAAGTATATAAGAGAACAACTGACAGAACGCATAAAAAATGATGAAAGTTTTAAACAATTTATGAAAGACCAGGGTCTTTTTATCGAGAAGATGAACGAAGTACCCGAAGTCCGTGAAATGGTATTGACTTATCTTGTCCGTTCAGGCAGTACCAGTGCATTGGATGCAAATTTTGGAAATGATACTGGAGCAGGTGCAGTCGTGCTTCTAAATAATAATATTTCCGGAGTTACTGTAACAGGGGTTGAAAAAGGAAAAGTACAGTATATACCTACTTCAACAGCAATAAAACAAAGGCATGTAAACAAGGAGATGGTATCCTTTCATGAAAAAACAGGTGTATGTTTTGGTAGAAAACCTGTTGAATACAAACCAGAGTTTGAAAAACTGGATAAGGCTGCCTGGTGTTATTTATAATAACAATTATAAATGACAGAATTACTGTAGTAGTCTAGAATGTCAATATTGTATCAATTGATACAATATTGACAGTTACTCCGTACAGGTATAGAGTTAATTATAAGAATTAAAGGCGGTATATCCATATTATATGGTTTCCGTAAAAATGACCCATTATGGGTCATTTTATTTGGGGGGCTATTTTACCTTAAAATAAAAGCCTCCACTAGACAGAGGCTTTTTAAATTATCAAATATTTTTAGTTATTCTCATTATTTATATTCAATTCCCGGACCATCCTCTCGATCTTCTCTTCCGGGATTTTATCCAGGCCCAAGACATTATCAGAGAGCCATTCCCTGAATTGTTTCTTTGCATTCTTCAATGCTTTATTCTGCTTAAACTCCTGAAGCTGCTTCATTATCTCCTTAAAGTTTAAATAATCACTATATGATATTATCGCTGCTTCAGGAGTTGTGTCCCTTGTAATAATAAATTTTTCATTATTATCCATGACATTATCAATTATTTCCTTAATAGTGTTCCTTGATTCTTAAAATGAACTGGATTTAATTATGGGTTTAAAAAATATACTGTCTATAAATTGAAGTGGTATCTTGCTGAGATGGAACTACCGAAGGGAACACGTGAAAAATATAGAAAAGTTGAGTCATGTCTAGAGATTGTGGATGTGTAAATTTATCAAATATTGTATTCATTCTTTATTCGATTTTGGTACCTTCTTGTAATGGATAAAATGAATTCTTTGCGGTATGGTTCCGATTATCTTAAGAGGCCCTGCTAGAGTGCGATATAGTACATATTATGTAGAGATTAGGAACTTAAATAAGTATTTCAG
>CAZKVA010000251.1:0-2134 GCA_964556035.1 uncultured Actinomycetota bacterium | reverse complement strand
AACTTGCTTTCCAGTTTGATTTATTATTACCGTTTAGGAAGTCAGATTTTCCGGCTTTCTGTATTCCTTCGGTTATCTGATCAAGCGTAAATTCTTTGAGTAATGAGTTTATGGCTGATTTTCTCTTTTCAGATAGTTTTGATACTTTGGGGAGTTTTTTACAAAGGTCGTGGTATGTATCTTTTATGTCTGTATATTGTATAGTTTTATCTAGTATAGTTTCCTTTAATATACTTTGTGGGTTTCTGTCTGTTTTTTTGCTGTTTGTTGTAGTTTCCGGCTCCGGTAACTTTATTTCTGGATACATTAACTCGTAAAAGGTTACTATTTCCCGAATTGTAATAATTTTATTAACTCTTTTTTTATAGGCATCATTTATACTACTTAGGAAATCTTCTGATACGATAACTCGGTTTCCGTCCCATAAAACTTTGTTTATCTTGCCGGTTATTGACATAATGTTTAGCATATCAATTCCCTTGGATTCATCAATTTTTATGGTAGCAAAAAACCTCATTTTCTTTACTTCGTCTTTTATACAATAATGGTGGTCTGGTGTTTGGGATAGAAAACGCATCACCCCGGTAAAAAATCCCAATCCCTCACATCCATATTTATTTTCTAAT
Organism: uncultured Actinomycetota bacterium; assembly: GCA_964556035.1. Classification (GTDB taxonomy): domain Bacteria; phylum Actinomycetota; class Humimicrobiia; order Humimicrobiales; family Humimicrobiaceae; genus M55B120. The sequence continues at coordinate 1,508 of CAZKVA010000251.1, read as the reverse complement.
AAAAATAGGGTGTCACCGTCTTTGACAATAAAAGGGAAATAGGCAACAGTTTTCGATTCTGGTCTAGCCATCGTTTACAACACTTTTAAGGCATTTGATAAAAAGACTAACCTCTTCATAAGCTAGGATTATAACATTCGTATCGCCATTACAATCTTCTTGAAAAATATTTATATCACCATCTATATCACCAATCGTAAATCCAAGTATTTGCATATTACCACCTCAATCTTTCAAGATTATATTCGTTCTCTCTTTTCCTTTTCTCTTGATCCCAATTTCATCTAAAATACCATAGAGTTTATCTGAGCAAATGTCATAATATTTGAGGATGTCTACCACTCGCATGGTTTCATACTGAACCTTTAGCAGTTTTTTCGATATGATTAAATCTCTCATAGTCCTTTTTCTCCTTACTTTTTTCTAATTACATAAGTGTTATTTTATACTATATACTTTTTAATAAGATAAGTACACTATAAGATCTGCAAATAAATGATTATTCCACTTTATTAATAATTATGTATAAAGGTATGAAATAAAACAAAAACCAACCGGTATAGATAGTTCTTTTTTTTCTCCAATTTCTTCTTATAATCATTCTCTCCCCCTCATTTCTTCTGATAAATCGACTTGATAGTATTAATACAAATAATGTTAATCTTCCCGGATCTGATCATTCGGAACATTGCTTTTTTCACAGCATGCTTTCCCGGCCAAGATCCTAATACTTTCGCTACATCGTACATAAGCCCTGAACGGGTAATATCGTCCTGCAGAGTGAATAGTAATCGTTTCGGGTAGCCCTGGAGGATGTCCCGGGTAATCTTTGCTATAGTCTGTTTAGTTTTCATAATACTTCCTTTATACATGTAGCACAAATAATATGTGCATCTGCAAATAGCCTCGCATCTAAATACTCATTAACATATTTTGTAATTGCCTCAACCTTTATCAGATCACAATTACCATGCCCGTTGAAATATCCTTTGCGGTTTTGTATTTCTTTGTCATATAATTCATCAAAAAATAATGGTGTCTTTTTCATAATTAGCCGTTTTAAATTTGCACGCCTTCTTGATCCATTGTTGCTATAAGGGAGTGGAGGTAAAATACAATTAATGCCAAACGTCCAGCTTAACTCTTCGGGTAGTGGTTGATTTAATACTTCTTTACGCTTTTTTGGCTCAAGACTGCGAACTGACAATGAAAATTTATCTCTTACATCCTGGACAACTTTTTCCAAATATTTATATTCTTCTTGTTCTGATTCTGAGTCACTGAAGATGAGGAATAAAAACACGCCTCTGCTGTCATAAACATAATGTTGGTAGATTGGTCTTTCAGATGTGTCGAATTTCACTTAATCCCTCTCTTCATCATCTCCAAATCTCTCATACATTCGGCGGTTTGCTCCGGCATATATCGAAGAACTTTCCAGCCCATAAGTTGAGCCATATTATACTTTTCCATATCCTGCTTGATCCCTACCCCTGATGAATGGCCGA
>CAZKVA010000250.1:0-2136 GCA_964556035.1 uncultured Actinomycetota bacterium | reverse complement strand
ACGAATTTCACTGGAGTACCAGGGGCATCAAGACCAAGCCCTTGTCTCAGTTTGAATACAGATGATACGTTTATTCCTGATGTGAGAGTTCCACCAAAATCAACTGGAAGCTTGCCGGGTTCTTTATGTGATAATGCTTTAAGTATTCTTTCCCTAGAATTCATTTTACTCTTTACCTTTTAAATTGTACTTGTGCAGTTTTATAAATTCCCTTTATTTGCTTAGATGCATGGAGAAATAGAGGGTTAATGGCTTTTGTTGGAGGCTCAAAAACAAAAACCATAAATGTTTCTCTAAACCCATACTGGAAGCTCGAATTACTATATTTTCAAACTCTATTTCTTAAAATATACCATCACCATATTCAATCCTAAAACATTGACAAAAATCAGAGTATTTACAAAATAATTTAGAGACAATATGGCCCATCCAGAAATACTCCTATTTTTATATCTGGATTATTTCTTATTTTTTTATCAAGGTAACTATTAAGATTTTCAATTTCTTCAATTATATTTTTTTGATCTTTCCCCAATAATCAGATATTTCAATGCCGTCTATCCTGAGTCCGGCCAGTATTTTTGCGGTCAGTACAATATATTCACATATCTTTTCTCCAAGGACCTTCAGCCTGTCCTTATTAAGGCTTATATCCACCATGAGTTCTTCATATCCCCTCAGCCACTGCATTTTTTCAAAAATATTTCCGGCATGGCCCATGATGTATTTTCAATTACTTTTTGAGTCCTGGGCTATCTTTTCCAGGCCGGCAATGCCTGCTATCTTTTTTTCCAGATCTTCAGGATTGAACCAGTTATACTCGACGCATTCTATGAGATCAAGGCCGTTTATCTCTTCATCCTTCATCCGCTGCATCTCAATATTTGTGTTAAAAAGGTATAATTTATCCTTATGGAAAAGCAGTGTTGCTGCGCCGTCATCGGCACAATCAAGTATCTTATTTCTTCCCCCGCAGGTCAGCCAGGAGTAATTGGACCTTCTTGTAAGGAGCACCCCTTCAAGGCCCCCTGCTTTCCAGATATTTTTTTAACCTTCCTTTTTTTATATTATATTCATCCAGGATGCTGCCCATAAAACCTCCATTTTAATTTATACTAATAGGATATTTTCCATATTCAGACACTTTTTCGAGGATGAAATTAAAAGTCCCGGTAGAGATGCCTTAATGGATGGCATTGCTTGAACTAAATATATATCCTCCCCCGGGAGCAATATTTTTTATCAGTTTTTTGATCTCTTCCTCTATTTTCTGCTTCGTTCCGCTGCTCATCAAATGGGAACCAGTACCTGAATACCGATTCCGAGGGGCCCTCCCTCATCATCTACAAAGCAAGAATTGTAACTTTTCTGTTTTCAATTATTTCAGGACACAATGCGGAAAGACAGTTACATTATGTAAAATAGATTTAATAAAATGTATTTATTTATTATTAAATGGCGCTTCAAGGTAGAAAAATAGCACCTATTATGTATGGGATCAATACAAGGAATGCCAGGGCCGGATGTCCCCTTCTGGTATTGTTTTTGCTGTCCCAGTTAAACAGGAATATTGCAAGCCCAAAAGCTATTATCCCTCCTGCAAACAAGATCAGTATGGGCCATAAAGGATCATATCCCAAATACTGTTGATATGAGAAATATTTAAAGAGGTTAAATGAATGTGTGACCGGTAGAAGCAACCCGATTTGTTTTATCACTGATGGCAGCATTTGTGAAGGTACAAAAAACCCACTGATCATCATAGATGGGATAAACATTAATTGAGCCCATAAAATGGTTGCCCGGGTATTAGAAGATGCCACACCAATTAAAACACCAAGCCCGGTAGAAGCAAAAAGGGTCAGGATGAATACCAATAAAAAGTTTATCCAGTTCCGGGGCAATGGTGCATCAAAAAAAATAGGTGCTGTCAAAATTACTATGGCCGATACGACTACCATATGCAAAATTATGGTCAGGGGCGGTATTATCACAATTGATGAGGCCGGGACACCATTGACCTTGTAGCTTCTGAAGATTCCTGCTTCCCTCATTTTTACATAGGGATCCGGCAGTCCCAACAAGGTACTCGCCAGGATGGAGATCAGTATCATTGCGGGTATAAGTGTCTCAATA
>CAZKVA010000249.1:0-2168 GCA_964556035.1 uncultured Actinomycetota bacterium | reverse complement strand
TAACATATTTTCAAACCATGAAGCGCTACATAGTTTCCTGAGCATCATTACTTTCAACAAATTTTCTCAATCCATCTGCGGAGCATTGTCGAGATAATTGGATTATAAATTTTAAAGAAATCATTTTTAAATAAAAAACGTCTAATAAAATGATATGTTAAAAATAATTTTACAGGGGTATAAAATGGAAAATAAGAAAAATAAAATCTACATCTCTACTCTGGTGATTTTCTGGATAACATTTGCTTTTTTTGTCCTGGTTGTATTAAACATTTTTATCATGAATTTTATCGATCAGTTTAATAGGTATTTATTTTTTTCCTCAGGGCTTGTATTGTCTTGCCTTGGAATAGCTCTTATCGTTTTAGCTTCTAAAGCAAAGCTTACAAAGATTTCAAAAGCATTTTTTATCCTTACCGGTGCCTCTGCTACTGGTATAGTAGTAGGTTCAGTGCTTCATAACCTTTTATATGCACTTTTAATAACACTGTTTGGAGAAGGCTTTTTTGCAGGCATTGGTGATGAGCCGGTATTTTTTATTTTGGCTACAGTCATATGCCCGATAGCTTTGCTGGTCGGTATAATCGGTATTATAGTTTTACTACTTAAGAAAAAAGTCATACCACAATAATAAATGTAGTAGAATAATTAAATCAATTTTCTCTAATTTACATATGATGAAACATTCAGATCGACATGATCTACTGGATAACTCCAGACATCTGTAGTGTTATTATTGTTTGTCAGAAGACCTGGATTACTGATTCTGAGCTGAAATCTATCCTTTCCGCTATTTATGGCATTCTGTAATTGAACAGCTAAGGATCCATTGGTGCAGAAAAAATTGGGATTGGTAAAATTACCCAGTAATGTACCTAAAAGAAAATAATCCTCCAGTTTAAGATCATCACTGCCCCAGTCTACAATTTCTACAGATATTTCTGAAATAAGGGATGCTGGATCACCTATTTGGGTAGGATTACTAAAGATAAGAACTACATCATAAACATTTCTTCCAGCCAGACCAGATATGTCAAAACTGACAAAACCTCTAAAAGGCTTATTATTCATATGGTCACCCACCAATATTTTACAGGTAGAATTCCTGCAAATAGAGTTATCTTTGATTATATGTCCCCATTCACTCTTTGATAAGGGTGCTATACCTAAAGAGCCAAAGGATACTGTCTCAGTTTTTGTATCTGTACCGCCTTTACCATCATCTACAATTACTGTTACATCATAATCTCCCGTAGCAAAAGTTTTCCATTTCATAGGGTTTAAAGTATCATCTAATATTGAACCGCCTGTTACACTCCACTCATAAGATAGGCTATCGCCATCCGGGTCTAAGGCAACTACCGGAATTGAATATTCAATACCAGGAGCATAATTTCCAGGAATAAGTGTTATCTCAACAATCTCTGGAGGATTATTAGCTATAGAACAACCCCAGCTAAGTGCGATAGAGTCTGTAGCAGTATCCTCTGAGTTTGTTGCAGTAGCAGTAAGAGTATAAGTTTCTGCGGGATCACCAAGGTTTATCTGAACTTTTTTAGAACCCCATGCTCCACCACTATCATCTTTACTAAACTCTACTACCGGTGTTGGATTTCCTGTTACTATGGCTTTTATCCTATAATAACAGACATCATCTGCAGATGAATATATGGGACCTTCATATATTTCAAGAGTAATGGTCGGGGCTTCTCCCTGTTCTTCCTGTTCAGGTGTTTCTTCTTCTGTTTCCTCTTCCTCCTCTGATTCCGGGATTTCGTTTTCTGTTTCCTCTACTGCTTCTTCTGCTGCAGCTTCTGCTTCCTCTTCAGTACTTTCTGCTTCTTCTACTGTTTCGGCAGCACATTGATTGCATATCGCTGCAGTTACAAAGAAGCATACCAGGGTTATTATAGATATGAGTAGGTAAAGCTTATTTTTCTTCATAAATTACTCCCAAATAGATTATATATAATAGTTGTCTATTATTGTTAACCATTACCGATCAATTTATAAAATAGTTTATCGAAAATTCCCATAGCAAGAACTTTTAGAATTAAGATATTTTATAATAAAGGTGAAATATTTTTTGAGTATCGTCTATATTTTGAGAGAATCCAACAGATAGTAGACCAGATATCCTGGCCAGACAATGGCCTTTAAAAAACCGA
>CAZKVA010000248.1:0-2186 GCA_964556035.1 uncultured Actinomycetota bacterium | reverse complement strand
CCATCCGCTCATATCTAAAGCCCGATATTTTGGTGATCGATGATTTTGCAATAAAAGAGATGACAAGAGAGGAGGCAGGACAGTTCTATGAGATCATACTTGAGCGGTACAGGAAGAAATCAAATATCATTACCAGTGCCCGCTCTCCGGAGGAATGGCAGGCTCTCTTTCCTGATCCAATTTTAGGCAATTCCTCCCTTGACAGGCTTGCCCACAGCTCATATCAAATACTTATGGATGGGCCGTCTCTTAGAGAACAGGATAGACCAAAATAGATTTATGATTTAATATTAACTATTGTAATGGGGCTGGTACAATGCTGGTGAAAGAGTGGTACAATGTTGGTGAAAAATGACAATTTAGTACATAACTCGGCTTATGTACTAAGACCACAAAACATTTAGAAATAACCAACAATAATGAATTAATCCATTATTTTTAAGTATATATTCATATCCTACTAAAAATATAGAAATAGTAGTTGACAAATGATATCATTTTAGTATCTTTTAAAAAGAGGTTAATATGAAACTTATAACAAGAGACATAGATTATGCGGTACGGGCCCTAATATATCTGGCTGATAATAAAAATAAGGGGATAGTACCAGTACCAGAACTAGTGGATAAGCTGGGAATAACCAGACCTTTCTTAAGAAAGATAATGCAGCTTCTGGCCAAAGCAGGTGTAATTGAATCATATAAGGGGAATAAGGGCGGATTTAGATTAATAAAAAAACCTGAGGATATTTATTTAATCGATCTAATAGAGATCTTTCAGGGAGATTTTAGTTTAAATGAATGCCTTCTTAATAAAGATATCTGTCCCAATGAAGGTGATTGTATCTTGAGGGGCAGGGTAAATGATATTGAAGAAAAGGTAAGACTAGAGCTCGAATCTATAGATCTGAGCTCTTTGATCAAAAAATAAAAAAGAAAGGAAGACAAAAATGGCAAAGAGAGAAATAATTACAATTGATGAAGAAAAATGTAATGGCTGCGGAAGCTGTGTACCCGGTTGTCCGGAGGGGGCACTTCAGATAATCGATGATAAGGCAAGACTGATAAGTGATCTTTTTTGTGATGGATTGGGAGCGTGTATGGGTGATTGCCCGGAAGATGCGATCTCGGTAATAGAAAGAGAGGCAGAGCCTTATGATGAGGTAAGGGTCATGGAAAATATAGTAAAACAGGGAGAAAATACCATTAAGGCCCATTTGGAGCATTTAAAAAATCATGGGGAAACAGGATTTCTAAAACAGGCAACTGATTATCTTGAAGAAAATGGATTTGAGAATCCTCTTGAGAAAGAAGTTGAGGCAGATCAGGCTGCGGGAGCAGAAGCAAATGAAGACAAGCTACCATGTGGTTGTCAGGGCTCCAAAGTCATGGACCTTAGAGATGATGACAGGGCTGATGCGGATAGCGGAGATAATGGTGTAAAACAGAAAACTGAATTGAGGCAATGGCCCGTCCAGATTCACCTGGTCCCTGTCAATGCCCCGTATTTTGACAATGCGGACCTCCTGATAGCTGCAGACTGTGTGCCATTTGCATATGCTAATTTTCACAGGGATCTCCTTAAAGGAAAGATACTCCTGGTTGGTTGCCCCAAACTTGACGATGCAGGATTTTATAAGGATAAAATAACTGAAATACTTAAGGAAAATAATATAAAGTCAGTGACTATTGCACATATGGAAGTACCATGCTGCTTTGGATTGGTAAAACTTGTAAATGATGCGCTGGCAGATGCTGGTAAGGATATTCCTCTTGATGATATTATGATCAAAGTAAATGGAGAGATCCGGGAAGACTAAAGATAAAAACAGGGCAGCCTTGTGACCCAAAAGCAAATTCCTGCAATTTGACATTCCATAAAAACTTAAATAGAATTTTTGCATTTGTATAATTAAAAAGGCATGATTTGAACAAGATAGAAAAAAACATATCGGATCTTGGAAATAAAAGGATAGGACCCCTTCTGGCAAAGCTTGCAATACCTGCGACTATAGGGATGATAGCAAACAGCCTGTATAATGTTGTCGATACAATATTTATAGGAAGGGGAGTAGGTACCCTTGCCATAGCAGGTATAGGGATCGTATTTCCCATCCAGATCATAATCATGGCTATTGCACAGTTATTTGGGATGGGGGCCGCATCCATGGTCTCCAGGAGTCTGGG
>CAZKVA010000247.1:0-2191 GCA_964556035.1 uncultured Actinomycetota bacterium | reverse complement strand
AAAATGATTATGTAAAAAATATCACTGGATCCCCTAAATAAAAATCAAAAAGAACTTCTTTTAAAATAGGAATACAGTATTTAGATCTGAATAATAATTATAAGATGGGCCATTAGACTGTCCGGATACTTCCGTTATACTGTCCTGATGCGGCCGAAATAGTTTTATTCCACAAAACTTATGATGTCACCTATCCTGATAGATGCCCTGCCTGCTGATCCCGCCTTAAGTTCAAGCACGGAACAGGCTCCTCTTATAAATGGGCTGAACCTGAAAGGAGCCAGGTCCTCATGCATGGCAGTAACTCTGCCTTTTTTATCTATAAATACTGCATCTATACGATACCTCATCCACATAGTGTGGATGCTCCTGCAATCTTTTATCAATAGTCCCTCTGACTCTTTTAATGGTTTAAATGCCAGGAGGCCAAAAAGTCTCTTGAAAAAACCACTGGCTAAATACACTTTTAAAGCAATGACTACAGTATTATTATCAGTAGCAGATCCCTGGATATATTTGATTGCTTTCATCTTATGCTCTGTTTATTCATAAAGCTGTGATATGAGACCGTATATCTTCTTATATTTCCCGTAATGCTCTTTATAGCGCTGCCCTATTTCTTTGTCAGGATAGAATTCTTTTTCTACTTTTACGAAGTTCTTTTGCGCTTCATCAATTGTGAATGCACCTGTAGCGCTCCCCGCAAGCATCATGGTTGCAAGGCATCCCGCCTCCGCAATGTCCATTCTTTTTACTACTGTATCTATCACAGAAGCTTTAAGAGTCAACCAATAATCCGACCTCGAGCCGCCGCCAACGGCCCTGAGTTCATTTATTTTAATACCAGATTTATTAAGAAGTTCAAGATTGAATCCTATCTCAAAAACAAGGCTTTCAACAATGCTCTTGAAAATATCTTTTCTCTCAGTAGAGATTCCCAGACCGATCATCGAACCCTTGGTAATGGGATCATGATAAGGAGTGCCCGAACCTGAAAAATACGGCAAAGTAAATATACCTGAGGGTTCATAGTTCAAACCTGAGAAGAAATATTCATATGCATCTGTTCCCATAGCCTCTGCTATTTCCTTCTGGTCAGGAGCAAGTTTGTCCCTGTACCATTTTAAAATACTTCCTGCAGTGAAGTTATATGCAAAGGTGACATATTTATCTTTAACTACATGAGCTCTCGTTGTAAAGTCATTATCAAACATGCTGTCTTTCATTATGATATCATCAAAAACTGGTACCACGCATTCAACAGTTCCTATCCCATCTGCAGCAATACCACCGGATATTGCCCCTACCCCGAATGCGGCACATTGCTGGTCATGACCACCGGTGACAATAGATACCTTGCCTTTAAATCCAAGATCACTGGCAATATCTTCCCTGACTATCCCTATCTCTGTCCCTGAAGGTGTCGGGTCTGCAAAAAGGCCCGGGTCCAGGTCAAAGGCATCCAGTATCTTATTTGACCATTTCTTTTCCCTCAGATCAAAAAATAGAGTTGTAGAGGCCAAAGGATAATTTATCTTATAATCCCTGATACCAAGCCTGTGGTGAAGCAGCTCTTCGGTAAAGAGTATTTTGTCGGTTTTCTTAAAGACATCTGGTAGATTGCTCCTGACCCAGAGGATTTTATTCAGTGCAGTTACGAACTGTGGAGGGAGCCCCGTAATATAATACAGGTCCTTTGCAGGTATGACTGACAACATATGTTCTAATTCCTGTGTGCTTCTTGAATCAGTAGAATAGATCGTGTTATAGAGTATTTTTCCTTTATCATCAATAGGCGTAAAAGATTCTCCTACTGTGGAAACGGCCAGTGCGCTCACCGGATCATTCTGGACAGCTTCCCGGGAGTTCACATTCTTTATTACATCAAATACCTTTCTCCACATATCTTCCGTGTCAAATTCAACCCACCCGGGTTTTGGAAAAAGCAGATTATATTCAAGATATGAATTTGCAAGGACCTTTCCCTCTTCAGAAAAAACAATAGCCTTGGTCCCGGTCGTCCCTATATCTATGCCCAAAAGGCTCATAAAAATACCCTTTCTGGTCTAAATGTAATTCGAAGTAAATCTAAGGATTAATATATCATACCAAAAAAGAAAACCAATTAGAATATCCCCGTGACATCCTCACGGCAATAAATTACCGTGCATCCTCATATAAGGAAACTGGT
>CAZKVA010000246.1:0-2206 GCA_964556035.1 uncultured Actinomycetota bacterium | reverse complement strand
TGCATGAATATGTGGGGCAAATGACATATCTTACTGGTCTATCATTTGCTTTTATAGAGAAGTTATTGAAAAGTTCGACAAACAGTTTTTTTTCTTTATCGGGATCCTTATAGTAGTATCCTCTCTCAATCAGGCCTGAGAGAGGATCAGTATCTACTTCCTCAAACTTTCCACCAAGCATCAAATCCCAGTCCTTACTTTTTATAAAATCCAGGCCGCCTGTAAGAAAATTATTTATAAAAGTATAATTACTGTCCAGCTTAAAATGATAATTATATTTGCTCGGCCAAAGTTTCATCTTGTTCTAGATTAAGGACCTCCGTAAATCCAGCACCAGAAAAAACAGCAAAGAGGCCCGATACCGTCTTTTAGACTATCAAATTTGGTATCCTTATTCCATAAGTTTTTGGTCTTGTTTAATGAGATCAAAGTTTCTACCTCCCTTCTATTTATTTCTCATAATTTCTATAAAGCTACTCTACGTTTCAATACCATGAAGTCTTTCTTTGATTTTTCTACCATTAATTAACTACCTCAAGAAAACAATAAGGTCGTTAATTTTTACCGTATACATTATTTGAATAAATAAAAGAATAATAAATAAAAGATACATCAATACCCTGGGAAAGAAACGTATAAATATTTTATCAGGATTCGTTTTAATTATTGAATAAACTCTATCATCGAGTCTTCTTTGACTTAGGAAACCGACTGGTGAAAAGGCATAACCCTCAAGTGGAACCAATCGTCCTCCTGGTTTTAAAATACTTTTCAGCTTTAATAAGGAACTTAAGATATTTCCAGCTATTTCTATGGGATCTTTTTCAGAATATTTTACTACTAATTTATCACAAGCCTTTTCTTGCTCACTCCTTATCAAGTAATAAGCTAAATAAGCAAATGGATTAAAAAAGTTTAAATCCCTGAGTATCAAAGCCATCCAGCCTATAAGATTATCCCGTCTTTTTATATGAGATAACTCATGCTGTATTAAAATATTTTTTTCATCATTATTTAATTCATCTAATAACTTTGGAGAAAGCACAAGAGTAAATCTTCTTACTCCTATTATATAAGGAGAGAGGTAATTTCCATGCGTCAAACTTATATCCGGAGATTTAGTTTTCATCTTTTTTATATATTTATCAATTATTTTATATAAGTCCGGTACTTCTTTTTTTCCTACTTTATCTTCATAAGCCAAGCGCCTATAAAAGATAGCAATACTGATCCACCTGACTAATAGCAAAATAAAGATTGCAGATATTAGGACTGATAAACCCAGATAATTTGGGTTTGAAATTAAACCTGGAGAATTAATTTCGAATGTTATAATATTTGTTGGATCCGGAAACCTTATTCCAAATACTTGTCCTCTTGTAATCTCATATAACTTCTCAACATCAATCTTCTCAATAATAACAATAAAAGGCTTGACGAGGGGCAGGAACAAAAAAAGGATCCTGATATTGGAATCTTTTATACGGAAAATAAAAAGGAATAAAAGAACCAACACAAGGACTACAAAACTATCATAGATAATTGGCAATACATATTTAGTTAAAATACTCAAAAAAAACATAAAACTTTCCTTTCAGAAAACTTTATATATTTAAATACTAATTTTTGCAAGGAAAAATACTTTATTTCTTGAATTTATCCAGTTTTTTTATAAGTTTTTCAATTCCCTTTGTAGAAAGATTCTCGCTGTCGGAAAGGAACTTGAATATCAGCTCTCTTGATGCTCCTTCAAGCAAGGTGTCTGCTACTGTCTCTATAATGCTTCTTGAGAGTTCTTCCTTGTCAACGGCTGCAGAGTAAATATAGGTCTTTCCTATCCTGTTCTGCTTGAGTATGCCCTTTTCTGCCAGGGTGGTCATTGTCGACATAACTGTAGTATATGGTGTAAATCCACTTTCCCTGGTTCCTACTTCTTTTCTCAGCATCGTTTCATGCACTTCTCTTACTGTAACTTCCTCTTTTTCCCAGACTATTTTCATTATGTCTGCTTCAAGATTGCTTATGCTGTTTAAGCCGCCTATACCGATCTCAGATGAGTACTTCTTATTTTTGCTATTATTTTTCATTTTTTACCTGTCCTTACACATTTAATAAAAGTATCTGAAAAATCCTAATAGTATTTAATAATATATAATAAATTTTACTGGGTATCCACTTGACTCAGGTACCTACTACATATAGTATT
>CAZKVA010000245.1:0-2257 GCA_964556035.1 uncultured Actinomycetota bacterium | reverse complement strand
TTACTCTGTGTATATATCCTTCCCTCACCGTCAGTCCACTCTGAAAGGATTTGAATACTCCCTTTATAAATATTTCCTGAACCGTCTGAATTATCATATGCGGAATAAGTAATAGATTCACCATCTTCCTGTATATATACAACCATACCAGAGCGACCCTGGCCATCATAGTCGGAGTTTATCCAGGTGCCGATAAAATATTGTTTTTCAATATCTTCATCTACAGTATCAGTTTGCTCTTGTTCTTTGGTTTCTGCTTCACTGCTTTCAATAAGCTGCTCCGCCTCATCGGTAACTTCTTCTTCAGATTCATCAATAACTTCTTCTTCAGATTCATCGGTAACTTCTTCTTCAGATTCATCGGTAACTTCTGCTACAACAGATTTTTCTACTGGCGGTACTAAACTCTTACATCCAACTGAACCAAAAACTATTAACAATGATATGCTTACTACTAATATAATTATCCAAAACAATAGTTTTTTCATTTAAACCCCCAGAAAATAGCATTTTATTTTATACTTAAGTTTAGCATTTTAGAAGAGCAAAATATAGTGGTAAACATAAATTTGTAGGTAGCCCATCATTTAGTGATTTGGAACCAGATATTAAAAGAGCTAAAGGAACTTAATAGAATTTAATAAGTAAATTTTGGCCCATTTCTATGTAATTAAGGCTGAAATGCTAATGAATCAACAATGATAACCCACATAAAAGTTAGCTGGAACCAGACATAAGAGATGGTATTACTAAATAAGCTGAAATTTACTTAATCAATATTTTTTTCAAAAACGTTTATATCATATGTTCTGATAATAGGATATAATCTCATAGAATATTTTATGAATAGTTATAAGTGGGGTTTTATGCAAAAAAGAAAGTTATTTATAATTCTTACAACAATTCTCACTATTTCTCTATTATGTTTATCTGCTACATGTTTGGCTCCCAGTGAAGCTCCAACTCTGGAACTGGAAATATATGATGGCCCTGATTATTCGGAATCTGATAATATATGCTACTATAGGGTAGAAGCTACAGTAACAGGAATGCCTGAACCGGAAATTGAATTTGGTGAGGACGACAATGTTAACCTACTTGGTTCAGGAAGAGTTGAAGTAGGTGTTGAGGTAGGCGGTTCTTATACTCTACATACAACTTCTACAAATTCAGCTGGTACTGCTACTGCTTCTATTATTCTTGTAGGTGAGTGTGCAGACACCGATTCTGATGATGATGCAGATGTAGTAAAAGAAGCTCCAACTATTAGTTTAGCAATTTATGTAGGACCGCTCCCTGTTGAAGACGCATGCGTCTATAGAGTAGAGGCTACAGTAACTGGTAATCCCAGTCCTTCAGTTTCTTGGAGTAAAGATGATAGTCTGGGTTCTTTTGGAAATAAAAAAGCACAGGTAAATATAAATAATCCCGGTGATACCTATACTCTTACCGCCACTGCTACTAATTCAGAAGGCTCTGATACAGCTTCTGTTGATTTCAGCTGGGGATGTGAAGAGATAGAACCAGAGCCAGATCCTGAGCCCATAGAAGAGATTGTAGATATAGTTGCTGATCCTAGTTTGAGTGGCTGGATAGCAGTAGATTGGACAGCACATCCAGGTGATATTCAATTATATGTTGGTGACACCCCCCTCGATAAACAAGCAAAGGCTTATTTGAGTTTTGATATTGATGATATAAGTGATCTAGACGATGTAACTATAAACAGTGTTTCTTTATCCATGCCACTTGATATTAAAGTAGGTAACCCGGAGTTGGTAACAGGATCTCAAATACATATAAAAGTATACGATTATGGAAATTCTTTAGAACTTACAGATCAGGCTATAGGAGGAGAACCGGTAATGACCTTGGTGGCTTTAGCTTCTTTAACTGATATTAATTTTACTAGCGATAAATTGCATGACGAATTGCAAAAAGCAATAGATGCAGATAGGGAATGGTTCCAGCTAAAAATTGGTCCAAGTGGAATATTAGCTAATGGTATTTGGGATTACTACAGATTCAATTCTAGTAGTGCTGTATTACATGTTAAATATGAAACACCTGGATAGTCCTACTGGCTAAATTTAATTGTTAAAAATTTTACTTATTAAATAGTAGTGCAATATATAAGACCTCTTTAATTAGGGGTCTTATTATTTTGGTAAGGGTAGCCCCAAGTAACAAATTTCGAACCAAATTGTGTGTCCAGCTTAGGCTGGTGTGTTCAGCAGGAGGCAGTCCTGTCAGGGTA
>CAZKVA010000244.1:0-2258 GCA_964556035.1 uncultured Actinomycetota bacterium | reverse complement strand
TTTCCAAGAAATGTGATTATCATTGCTGCTACCAGTGCTCCGCCGAGACTGCCATTACCGCCACCCAGCAGGGTACCTCCCAATACTACTGCTGTTATTACTTGAAATTCATAATTCTGTCCCAAAAGGCCCGGGTTTGCCGAACCCATATTTGCAGAGTTTACGACTGCTGCAATTCCAACAAAAAATCCTGCAAATGCAAATACAAATATCTTTATATTATCTACATTTATTCCTGAAAGCTCAGCTGCCCTTGCATTTGTGCCGACTGCTACAACATATCTGCCCAGGGGTGATCTCCTGAGGACCAGATAAGCTGCAATATAACAAACCGCAGTTATGATAATCGGAAGAGGTATTACCCTAAAGATCTTGCCATTACCGATAAAAAGCCAGAACTTATTATCTATATAAACAGGAAAATTATTGGTATAAATAAATGCCAATGCCCTGAAAACAAATAACATTCCAAGAGTTGTAATAAATGCAGGTATGCGGAGCTTTGTCACAAACAATCCGTTTAGAAGACCAAGAAGGGTTGCTATAACTAGTGTGGACAATACTCCAAGCACTCCTCCGATTCTTGGAATAAAAGAAGAGCCCAATACTGCCACCAGTGCAAGCATGGAGCCAATGGAAATATCAAAATTTCCGGTCATTATAATAAAAGTCATCCCGATTGCGGCAATAGCTATATAAGATGAGAATCCCAATGTGCTTAGTAGATTTCTCCAGGATATAAAAAATGGTGACTGTATGGAAAAGAATGCAAGAACAATAATGAAGATAAAAGGCAGGCCAAAACTTCCCCATAATGCTCCCACTTTATGCTTTATCTTCCTGGATCTTTCTTTGTCCATTCCTAACCCTCTTCTAGACTTTTATTCCCTTTATTTTAGCAACCTCTAAGTATCTTCCCCTGAGTCCATCAATAAATAGTGCAAATAGCAATACCAGCCCCACTGCAAGCATCTGGTAAAAATATTCAACCCCCAGTAGATTTAGGCCATAATAGATCATAGAGATAAATATCCCTGCAAAAACAGCTCCTACGAGATTTCCTCTTCCGCCAGACAGGCTTGTCCCTCCCAGGATCGTAATAGTCAGGACCGTTAAAGTAAATCCGGGAGCCATGCTGGGAATTCCTATCAGTGCCTGTGAAGTCCTTATAACTCCTACGATACTGGCAGTAAAGGCAACGAGCACATATACCATTATTTTTATAAATGTAACATTTAAACCGGAAATAAGCGCCGCCCCTTCATTTGACCCGACTGCGCTAATATACCTCCCCAATGAAGTCTGGTATAACAATAGGTAAAATACAATAAAGATGACTACCATTATTAGTATGGGGAAAGGAATTCCCCATAATTTACCGGTACCAATAGCCATAAATCCGCTTTGGCTTATTGGTATCTGTCTTCCCCGTGTTATTAAAAAAGCCACCCCTCTTACAATAGTAGCCATAGATAAGGTGGTTATCAGGGGATTTACCCCAAATTTTGTGATCAAGACCCCATTGAGAAATCCTACTACGCAGCTGAAAAGAATTGACACTATAATTGCCGAAGGAATCCCAAGGCTTGGGATGGTCATGGCTAGAATAACACTGGTAAGCGCCACAACGGCGTCTACCGAAAGATCAAACCCTCCGCTTGTTATAGCCAGGACCATTCCAAAAGCGACGATCCCCCCATATGTTCCTTGAGTTATTATAGAAAGAATGGTATCAACTTTTAAAAAATTTGGACTGGCTACTGCCAGGAAAGCACTACCCAGGATGATCAGTATAAATATCCCGATCTTTTCATATAATTTTAAAAACCTTACCATTGCCTATTCCTTAACTGCATAGTTATAATATCTAGTAATATCTTAATCTTAAAAATTAATTATTAATATTTTGTCCTATCTGTGCAGATACCAGTTTTTCTTCATCCATATTTTCCCTATTAAATTCCGCATTTATTCTGCCTTTATAGAACACTAATGTCCTGTCAGTCAGGTTGACCAGTTCAGGAAGTTCTGAGGAGGATAAGATAATAGAAATACCTTTCTTTGCCAGATCGATCATTATCCTGTGGATCTCAGCTTTTGCTCCTACGTCTATTCCCCTGGTGGGTTCAAGCAGAATAAGTACTTTTGTGTCACTTACTAGGAGCCTGTCCGAGAACAGTTAATATTAGTGTATAAGCCTAATAACACATAGAAATAATTAAGCAAATATGCTATAATAATCAGTAAATATAGTAAGA
>CAZKVA010000243.1:0-2260 GCA_964556035.1 uncultured Actinomycetota bacterium | reverse complement strand
ATAAATTACATAATGTATGTTGATCCAGATACTAAAAATTTAAAGTTTATTTTGTATGCCAGAAAATCATCTGAAAGCGATGAAAGACAGAGTCAGTCAATAGGTGACCAGTTAAAATACTTGAAATCCCTGGCCAAAGAAAAGGGTCTAAAGATAGTTAAAACTATTACCGAAAAGAAATCTGCGAAAGATCCATTTAAAAGACCTGGATTTTCAAGAATTGTTGAACAGATTGAAGCTTGAGAGGCTAATAGTATTCTATGCTGGAAATATGATAGATTAACCAGGAATCCTTTAGAAGGTGTTCGTACTGCTTGGAAGGCCATAGCGAACGAAGTTAGAACCAGGATTTCATGCTCAGATAAGATTATTTTTATACCAGAACTGAGTTTTTAAGATTATTTATCCTACCATACTACTCACTATTTTTATGAGATCAATCAGTTGTAAACTTGTTGAAACCAACTGTGCAATCAACTGTAATATAAGCAATATGAAAAAGTTTCTTATGAGTTTTATTTGTCTTCTGCTGTTTCTTTTATCTCTGGCAGGATGCAGTAAAGCAGATCCTATGGAAGCCGCCCAGGCTTATCTTTCTCTATGGAGTGAGGAAAATTATTTTAATATGTATGATATGCTGTCAACTGCTTCCAAATCCAGTATAGACCAAGAAACCTTTGTTAAGAGATACAACAATATATTTTCTTCCATCAAATTAAATGACATGAAAATAACCTGTAATGAAATATCTGTGGAAGATATCAATGCTTACCTTGGGGTAAAAATAGTATTTAATACAGACACAGTAGGATCATTTGAAAATCACTATATGCTTCCCATGATACATGAGGAGAAACAATGGAAGATAGAGTGGACACCCTCCCTTATATTTCCCATGCTGGAAGAGGATGACGAAGTATACCTTGAGCGTCAGGTTTCGGAACGTGGCTTTATACTGGACAGGTATGGTAAACCCTTGGCCCATAAAGGAACCGGTTATGAAGTAGCAGGAGTACCTGGTAAAATTCCCAAACAAGAAGAGTTTGCAAAAATGCTTGCTCCATTGCTGGAGGTAAGTGAAGAATATATTTTAAAAGAATTAAACCAGGACTGGGTTAAACCTGACTACAGGGTTCCATTGCGTAATCTCCCCTTCAACATTACTCAGGAATTCAAGGATAAACTTCTTTCCATAAAGGGTGTTCTGCTGTCTACAATAGAAACCAGGCAATATCCTTATGAGGACATTTTTGCTCATGTTACTGGATACATTGCCCCTATTACAGCAGAACAATTAGAAGTAAAGGAAGACCAGGGATACTATCCTGAAGACCTGGTAGGACAGATGGGTTTGGAATTATCAATGGAGGAGGAATTATATGGACATCCAGGTTATACTTTATTTATAAAAGACTCAAGTGGAGATTACAAGGCAACCATTGCACAATCAACTGTACAAGATGGCAATGATATCATTTTAACAGTAGATTCCCGCCTTCAATCTATTATTTACCAAGCTATGGGTGACAAGAAGGGATCTGTCACAGCCATTAATCCCAAATCAGGTGAAGTGCTTGCAATGGTAAGCAAGCCCTCGTATGATCCCAATGTTTTTCCGAATAAAATAACTCCTTCTATGTGGAAAAAACTTTCAGAAAATGAAGATAGTCCATTTTTAAACAGAGCAATACAAGCACTTTATCCTCCAGGTTCTGCGATTAAACCATTTATTGCAACAATTGCTCTTGAACAAGATATTATAACCCCTAATACAGTTGTGGAAGAAGCTAAAAATCTTGAATGGCAGCCATCTCCTGAATGGGGTGATTACTTTATTCGCAGAATCGACCATCCAAAGGGTGATGTCAATCTTGATAGAGCGCTGGTGTGGTCCGACAACATTTACTTTGCATGGTTGGCCTTGAAATTGGGTGAGAAAACATTAGAGGGAGATGCAAGTTTTTATGGATTCAGAGAACCTATGGACTTTCCCATACCAGCTGCTACTTCCCAGGTTAAAAATGAAGATTCTGATTGGTCACCTATTCTTCTGGCAAATACCGGTTATGGTCAGGGAGAGATGCTAATTACTCCACTGCAGCTTGCCACTATGTTTACTGCCTTTACCAATGATGGGAATATAATGCTTCCTCTTCTTATCAGGGAGACTTGTGATTCTGCAGGACAAACAGTTAAGTCTTCTAACCCGGTTGTCTGGAAAGAACAAGCTATTTTCCAATCTTCATTGGATGTTATACTC
>CAZKVA010000242.1:0-2263 GCA_964556035.1 uncultured Actinomycetota bacterium | reverse complement strand
CGATAGTAATAATAATAGCTACAAAAATTACAACTCCTATTATTAAATACCCTAGTTTGTTATGTCTTTTGTCTACTTTTTTTACTTTACTTTTCATTTTTTACTCCATCTCTTCCTAAACTTTTTAAAAAAACTTTCCTTCTTCTTTTCTTCTTTTTATTTGATTCTTTTTTTAAGTATAACTATATATTCCCTATATCCATTTTTCTCTCAGGGAATTATTTGCTGTATCTCCCAGCCCTTTTTAGTTAAATCGTTAATCAGGTAAAAGAGATCTATTATTAAAAAATTCCTTTCCCTCTAATTGTTCTCTTTAAAACTATACTGTTCTTTTGCTATTAAGCTTACTGGTAATTTAAACTGCTAATTATCTATTGTTTACTTTTCTCTTAAAATATTAAAAACCCTACTTTCCTATTTAGTATTCTCTTTATTTAGTAGTACTAAGAATTTAGTCCCTAGCTAAAAAATACCCCAGAGGTTATTATAAAAGCCTTTACCTATGCGGTTTTCAGGGATTTTAAGGCTTTTCGTTTCTTGTCCCGCCATTCACGGTCAACTTTCCACAGTTTGTCCCGCCATTCACGGTCAAATCAATATTCCTTGTCCCGCCATTCACGGTCAAATATCGGAGTTTTCAGTAGCCTTATTTATTCCCGTTAGCTCCCCCGGTAATACCTTAAATAAAAACTCAATTGCATTAGGACTTTGTTTGTTGGCTTCCTTTTCAAACAACTGCTCTAAATAATCATCGCTTTTTTTATCAATAAACATGTGTAAGTAGCCAAACACTTCTGATTTTTCTTTTTCAATATTCCAATTACTATAGGCCCAATCCATTATTCTATTTATTGTATGACTCTCTCCCAGATTGATTTCATTAGGTTTGGCATTATCCTTCTTGCTCTTTTTTTTATATTTTCTTCCCCTGAAAGATATCAGGGCTTCTCTAAAATCTTTCACCTTAACCGCACTTAAAACAAGATCCTTAAAATATTCATATCCGTAGTTAGAAAAAGCCTCGGTTAGGCCCAGGGGTAATTTGATTGTTTCGTTTTTATTATAATTATTATAAATGGTAATGCCGTCTAACTCTTCCGGATACTTATTGCTAAAATAAACTAGGCAATTTTTGAGGACCGTATAACATTCTTTGGGCCTTTTAATAATTTTATCCGGAAGTTTCATGGCCTTTAAAATATTTATAATTTTTGTGGGCATGGTTGTTCCAGATTTTCTTCTTCTAAATACCAGCTGGTTATAAAATTCATGGAGATGTATTTCTCGGTTTGTGGTCCGGTCTGCTATCTCTTTTAAGTAATGGGTAAAATATCCCCTTTCCTTCCCATATAAAATTCTTTCAATACTTTCTGCATATCTACCGTTAAACATTACGGTCCATTTTCCACCACGATCCCCAGGTTCTTCCAATTGGTAAAGCGAACCGTGAATCATATATTCCTTACCGTTTCTTTCTATTGGTATTGAATAAAATGTTAAGGCCCCGGAAAAGAGATCTCTTTTTATTTCCTGATAGATCCTTCCATCACTTGCAAGCTCTTCTTCGGTAAAACCCCGATACTTAGCATATTCCTTTAGCGTAAAAGATACCTGGGCTTTCTTTTCAGCTCTGTTAAATTGTTTTTGTTCTATTAAAGCTATTAGTAATTTAATATTTTTATCCTGGCTGACGTGAACCTTCGGAGGTTTGCCAAAAAGTTCATTTGAATAGTTAATTTTTTTTACTAGATAACCTATATCATTGGCTACCCATTTTTCCATTTTTCCATATTCTTCAAATTCTTCAATTCCAATGTAGTCTTTTTTACTTAATCTCGAAACATAGATTTCATTGAGAAACTCTCTTACATCTTTTGGAATCCGGGATAAAGCAACTTTTGTTTTTGGTAAATCTTTTTTTTCAAAAATAGTGAGCTGGCCAGGGGTTTCATCTCCTGCTTCTAACACTTCTTTATCAAGCCTATAATCTTTTTTCTTTAACAGCTTAATCAATTCTTCAGCGTGCCCTACAAAATAATCCAACATTTCGGCTATATCAACTTTTTCCCTTTCGGCTTCTTTATTTATGATATTTTTAAGTCTGTCATCCAGTGGATAAACTAATAATTTTAATACCCTTTCCCACGAGTTAATTTTAGTTTTATCCATTTTTGCTGTCTCCACTATTGATGTCTTCAATTACCGCTTTTTTAAACTTGTCATTTATTTCTGCAATCTCCTTTTCACGTCTTATTCCAAGTTC
>CAZKVA010000241.1:0-2266 GCA_964556035.1 uncultured Actinomycetota bacterium | reverse complement strand
ACATCTGACTCAAGTAGATAGTTCTGCCTGTCATCGTAATCCACCCATCCAAAGTTAAAAAATACATTTGAATCATATAGGTCCAATTTACGTGCAAGATTTACAGAATCATTCACTAATCCTGATTCTCTCACTTCAGGATTAGGGTGTTTTACTCCCATGAAAAATAATTTAATATTTTTTCTCTTTTTCTTTACTATAGCCATAGCTCTTACCAGGGTAAGGGGATCAAACCAATTATATATCCCTCCACCCCAGATAATGACAAAATCATCTTTTTTAATACCTTTTACTTTTCCTTTTATTACATCTCTAGTATGAAGAGGTTTGTTTGAAGGAAGACCAAAAGGAACCACACTTAACATTTTCTTCAAAGTGGGGTCCTGGTTATAAGAATATGGATTAATCCTGTTTAGCGCAGCCAGCATACCTAACCAAAAATCCCTCTGTTTTTCTGAAGCACAGATAAAAAAGTCTCCATAATAAAACTGCTCATTAAAAATATCATATATTGACTTGTGGATCTCCAATCTTTTCTTTATCGGTTCATTCTCAAATTCTGCCAATGTTGCTAAATTATAAGGATCATATATATCGAGAATCAGATATTTTCCAGAATCTTTAACACTCTGGTACTTTGCAAAAGTCATTCCACCACAAAGAATAATATCGGTATGTTTTATTATCTCATTGAGCTGTCCATTATCGTTAAACTGTATAATCTCAAATTCATTAGACTTAAGGTCAGTTTTATTGGGAACAGCCAATCTGACTTCCATATATTGTGAAAGTATTTTTGCGAAATTCCAGACCCTTATGGCTGGACCAGCCATTTCTTTTGTGACTACCTCGCTTGAGATTATCAGGAGTCTTCTCTTGATCTGTTTCTCAAAAATATCATATATACCCAGTGATTTAAGAATATTTATCTGGTTTTTCTGATAATCCTGATCAGGAGAAACTGCTAAAAACTGCCCCTTGAAATAGGTAAACAGGGCTTTGTCATCCCTTTTTCTATTATCTTGAATTTTTTTTCTTTTTTTAATTAAATCCGGCATATTATCAAAAAGAGCCTTAACTGCCATTATGGAGCTTAGAGGTTCTTTCGAAATACTAACATCTCCGAATCCTGATTTATCGGCGCTCTTATTACTCAAATCATAATATTTATTATAATCAAACTTAAAATCTACAAAAATACGGTTAAATATACTTGAAAGAGATCCCGAAAAAATCTTTGCAAGATTATTATCATCATAATTTTTAAAAATTGAATAAAGTGAATTTCTTTCTTTCAAAAATCTTAAATCTTCTTCTCTAAATTTTTTTGAAGTACCGTGATGATGGTGATAAACAATGGATCCAGGAGCGAATATTACCTTATATCCCAATACCCATAACCTCCACCCAAGATCAACATCTTCATAATAAGCAAAAAAATCCTGGTCAAAACCTCCGACTTCAAGAAAGACCTTCCTGTTTATCATCATTGCTCCACCATTTACAAAAGGTAAAAACATATATTGCTGGTGAGTATCTTTTTCTACAGGAATACCGTAGTCGATCTGGAATCCTTTCCCCTCAAAATTAATCATACCTCCCACAAAATCAAGTGACTTACCGTCAAAAGAAAGGACTTTTGATCCTGAAGCAATTACTTCTCTGCTTTTGTATATGGGCTTTAACAACTCTATTATCCAGTCTTTTTCCACCCTGGTATCATTATTTAAAAATGCAATATATTCACCTTCAGCAAGTTTTGCTGCTTGATTATTGGCTTTTGCGAAACCATCGTTCTTAGTGTTTTGTATTATTTTAACCCTGGGAAATTTGTCCTTCAAAAACTTGACAGAATTATCGGTTGACCCATTATCAACCACCAGTATTTCTATTTTATCCTCGGGATAATTCAGTTTCTCAAGACTTTCAAGGCAATCTTTTAGATAATCTTTACCATTCAAATTGACTATGGAGATAGAGACCAGTGGATGATCTATAATATCTGCCATAATTAAACTCCTAAAAATACAATATAAACTAATTGCAATTGCAACCAGTGTGAAATAATCCATAAATTAAAAATATGTTGCGCAAATATAATATAAAACCTCACTTCAAGGTTTTTAAAATTGATTGTATATATTTGACCAACAAAAAATTGGGTGTAATGAGAGCTGTCATTCAACGGGTAAACAGAGCATCTGTAACAATTACAGATAATATTAAATCAGAAATCGGAACCGGCTTACTTGTGCTGATAGGGATT
>CAZKVA010000240.1:0-2294 GCA_964556035.1 uncultured Actinomycetota bacterium | reverse complement strand
TACCTAAATTTAGCAGCCTTTGACAGCCTTTTAAACCTCCTTTCATGCCTGTCATCGTATTCTGCGTCAATAAGATGGGCGGCAAACTCGTCAGGAGTTATATCATCTATTCCCATCTCAAAAGCAGAAGCTGTAGCTCTTGCCATGCCATAGAGTTTCATCTCATTCATCTTCTCAATTGTCTGAACATTATTCATAACTATAGTCCTTTCTTTAAGTCAAGTTCATAATACTTAGCTCCCCTGATATTTTCATGAAAGGGAAGCTCCTCTTCACACACTTTTTCCTCATCTACCTTATCAAGACCCTTACCCAGGATATTTTTTACTGCTCTGTAATTATGCAGTTTAAAGGAAAGTGCTCTTCTGCATGCCATATCCGTTCTTTTCTCCCCAAACTTTCTGGCAAGATTTATTATCCCTATGCATGTCCTGTAAGCCTGCTCGGGGTACTGTTTTCCTGAAAGGATAATTGATACAAGCTTTTTAACATGGGGCCCTACTTTGGCCGCCCATCCTATTATCCTGCCCGGACTCCACTCGGCATAGTACCTGTGGGCCGAAGGCATATGATCTTTATTGGTGGTATATCCTCCTCTTTTCCTGTCTCGCCTGTGCGATGCGATTCTTTTTCCGTCATAGTAGATCTCAACTGAGGTGGATGAATATATTACCTTTACCTTCTTTCCACTTAGCCTGTAAGGGACGCTATAGTAATGGATGTCCTCTGATATGTATATATGATAGTTTATCCCCACAGTGGGAAAGGCAAAGCTTTTAAACTCATATCTTTTAGCTGGAAGGGGAAGTAATTTATCCTTCTCTATCTCCTCAAAAAGCTCATACCTGCTTATCTTTAGCTTCTGGAACGGAGTTCTGTTATGTTTATCGGTAAGAGCAAATACCCGTCTGTTAAGATCAGCTATTGAATGGAAGATCTCATCCCTTATAGGGGCAAGTATCCTCTGGTAAGCAATTTTTACGAGTCCTTCGACGAGAGCTTTATCTTTTGGCTTCGCCTGACGGGCGGGAAATATGACTGTGCCGTAATGCTTTGCAAAGTCATCATACTCAGGGTTTATATCGGGCTCATACTTGCATGGCTTTTTTACCGCTGACTTTAGCTGGTCGGGCATTATGGAAGCAGTAACCCCTCCAAACTTTCTAAATGCATTCTCATTGGACTTTATCCAGTCTTCTTTTTTCTGTGAAGGGGTACCTTCAACATAAGCAAGCTGGCTTGCACCTAAAATTGAAATAAACATCTCCACTTCCTCTATTTCTCCTGTTACAGGACTAACTATCTTAAACTTCTCTCCGGCATAATCCACATATGTCCTATCTCCCGCCTTATGGTCCATATGCATAGTGACAGTACTTGGCTGCCTCCATACTCTGTAGTGATAGGCAGTCTGGGCATAACTGTATCCGCCGGGATTTTTATCAATATATTCTTCCCACAAAAGTTTTAATATAACTCCCCTTCTTTTTAACTCTTTGGCAAAATACGGGAAGCACTCTTCAAGATCCCTGTATCTTTTTGACTCCTTCTTGCGCCCGCACAGCAGTTCATGCAGTTCGCTGTCGGCCATATCTACTGTCTCTTCATAGCTTATGCCGCAGGCTTTAAATCCACATATATAATCGCTTACTGTTGTCTTTGATACCAGCAGGGCATCTGCTATCTTTCTTACGCCCAGGCCCAGCTCCGCATGCATCCTTAGTATCTTTTTTATCTTATCCATACTGATCCTCTTTTTCTTCATCCTATACTCCTATCCGTGATTTTAGATAGGAGTATTTTAACTATTTTTTGTTTGTATTTATGGATAAGTTTTGGTGTCCGCTAAAAACCAGATTCAGTGTCCGCTAGTTTCCAGAATGGGTGTCCGTTATTTTCCAGAATCACTGTCCGCTAAAAACCAGAATGGGTGTCCGTTATTTTCCAGATTGGGTGTCCGGTGAGCTCCAGAATATACACACACAACCATACGTACCGTTCGATATACGGCGGTTGAATAATTTTACAAATTACTTTGCAGGAGCCAATTTTGATTCGTGCCTAAAATAGACTAAGCACTTTCGGATACCCTTGCGGTTACACCGCTACTTTCACCGAACAGTTCCCATATGAGATTTTCTGCTTTCCTATAATTTTCGAACGTCTCAACTTTCCTCCTTATTATCTTTCAGCCCTTCCTAACTACTGACTACAGCTAGTAATAGGGCTTCTGCTGACTTCTGGCATTATCTGTCAGACCTCACCGGGTAAGAGTAGTAACTTTCGCTCCATAT
>CAZKVA010000239.1:0-2326 GCA_964556035.1 uncultured Actinomycetota bacterium | reverse complement strand
CCGGCGGGATCTGCAGTTTCAGCCAGTCCCCCGGACTTGATCTTTTTTTAAAAAAAGGATTTCTACAATGGATGCATGCGAAGGCAGGGGACAGAGATCATCATAAACCTTTTAAAGAACCAGAGATAAAGGTAGAAAAACAAGGATTCTTGCCCGAAGGACTTGAAAGTGAGATGACAATGATTTTGGCAAATATGATCTTAGAAGAAAGGAGTGGCTATGTATCAGTCCGGTAGTGGGAAACTAAAGTCAACACATCTGGAGCGCAGTGCATACCTCTATATAAGGCAGTCAACACTGCGCCAGGTATATGAAAATACTGAAAGTACAAAGCGCCAGTATGCTTTAAAACAAAAAGCAGTGGCACTTGGCTGGCCTGAGGACTCAATTGTTACAATTGACAGCGACCTGGGCCAGTCAGGCACGTTTTCCGAACATCGCGAAGGTTTTAAAAAGCTTGTAGCTGAAGTGGGCATGGGACTGGCCGGCATTGTAATAAGTATCGAGGTTTCAAGGCTTTGCCGCAACTCCTCGGACTGGTTAAGGCTTCTTGAAATATGTGCAATAACAGATACCCTGATCATGGACGAGGACGGAATTTATGACACCAATGATTTTAACGACAGGCTGCTATTGGGACTTAAGGGCACCATGAGCGAAGCGGAGATACACTTTCTGCAGGCAAGGATGAGGGGAGGAATGATAAGCAAGGCAAGGCGTGGGGAGTTAAAGAGAGCTCTTCCTGCAGGATATGTATATAATGGGGATGATAAAATAATAATGGATCCGGACCTTTCCATACAGAATGCAATAAATCTATTTTTTAAGACATTTAAGCGGACCGGCTCTGCCTGTGCTACTGTAAGGGAATTTAGAAGACTGGATCTTAAAATACCCAGGCGGTTTCTCTGCGGACCAAGGAAAGGAGAGCTTGTGTGGAATCCGCTTGCACACAGCAGGACGTTGAGGATTCTTCATAACCCCATATATGCCGGCATATATTACTACGGACGGCAGCAGGTAAAGAAAACGGTAAATGGTAAAAAATCACTCGATATGCCGATAGAGAGCTGGCATGCCTATATGCCGGATGCCCATCCGGGCTACATAAGCAAAGACCAGTTTGAAGAGAACCTAAAAAGGTTAAAAGAAAACTGTTGCTCATACGGGGAGGACAGAAGAAAAAGCCCTCCCCGTGAAGGGCCTGCCCTTCTGCAGGGGATAGTTATATGCGGAAAATGCGGCAAAAGGATGTCTGTTAGATACCAGAAGAACTGCTCCAAGCTTGTTCCCATATATATGTGCATTAAGGATTATATTGAAAATGGAAACAAGGTATGCCAGACAGTAATGGGAGAAAAAGTGGATGGGCAGATCTCAAAACTGCTGCTTGAGATGTTAAACCCGCTGGCGATAAAGGCAGCAATAAAAGTACAGGATGAGCTAAAGAGGAGAAAGATTGAAACTTCAAGCTTCCACAGGCAACAGGTGGAAAGGGCACAGTATGAGGCAGAGATTGCCAGAAAAAGATATATGCTTGTAGATCCCCAAAACCGCCTGGTGGCAACAGAACTTGAAGCAGAGTGGAACCGAAAGATCCGTGAACTTGAAAAGCTCAAAGATGGATATGAAAAAAAGAAAAAAGATGATCTAAAAGAAATTACCAAAACTGAAAAGTCAGATATTATTAAGATAACAAAAGATTTTGCCAGGATCTGGAACAGTGAAAGTGTTTCCTTTAAGGACAGAAAACGGATGCTTCGCTTGCTGATAGAGGATGTAACAATTAAAAATAGCGATAAAAAGGTTATTGTAAACATAAGATTTAAAGCAGGCACATCAAGAACTCTTTTTACTGAAAAGAAACTTCCCATCTGCGAAGTTAGAAAAACAAGAAAAGATATAATCAGGCAGGTAGATGAACTGACAGAGTATCATATACCATCTGAGATTGCAGATATTTTAAATGAAAAAGGCTACCGCGCATGGAATGGCAATTTGTTTAACTTAAGAACCATAAGTCGTATAATCAGGACATACGGTATAAAGAGCCGACACAAACGTCTTAGAGAAAAGGGATCTCTTAGCTTGGTAGAAAAAATGCTTGAAACAAATCTTTCTCAAGCACAAATTATGCAGATGAGAAATGAAGAAAAAATTACTTTTTACAATATTACAGACAAAGATGAATATCTATATGAGCCGCAGAAAAAAGCAAATATTTAGCAAAAATTCAACCGTACGGGAGGAGTGCAGTATGAAGCGTAGTCTTTGTCTTTGGCTTTTCCCCGCCGCGCCGGAACAATTGCAGTGCCGTAATAATTTG
>CAZKVA010000238.1:0-2344 GCA_964556035.1 uncultured Actinomycetota bacterium | reverse complement strand
TAGAACTAAATGTTAATCAATTGCACCTATTGAAAAGAAACCTAAATGGAGTAAAATATTAACCAGCAAATTGTCAATTCTAGATTGAGTTTTGAGGAGAGTACATAAATGAACTGGCCCTTTGAGATGAACGCATTAGTAGCATTGGGAATAATTCTTGTAATAGGCCTTTTTAGCGGTTTTGCTGCAAGAAAGATTAGGATTCCAACTATAAGCGGCTATATTGTTATAGGAATAATCATAAGCTTATCCGGTATTATCCCCAAAGAATTAATTGATGGTGGATTGAATATAATCACTGATATCAGTTTGGGTGTTATAGGTTATCTGGTAGGTGGAGGTCTTTATCTTAAAAAATTAAGGAAGTTTGGGAAAAATATCGCTATTATTACCCCATTTGAAGCTTTGGGTGCCTGGTTATTTGTGACTGTATCCGTATTGCTGCTTGGCCCGGTTATTATAAATACAGGTATTTTAGGTTCCGGTTCATTTTATAGTTTTCTGCCCATGGCCATCGTACTCGGAGCCATATCCTGTGCTACTGCTCCTGCTGCAACGCTGGCTATAGTGAGAGAATATGGTGCAATCGGGCCCTTTACCACTACGCTTCTGGCTATAATTGTATTGGATGATGCCATTGCAGTTATTGCCTATGCGATAGGTTCAAATGTTGCAGAGTCATTAATTATCGGATTCCAGAACATTTCATGGTATAAAATATTAGCAGTACCGGCTATAGATATTTTCGGCTCTATTATTCTGGGAGCAGCACTGGGATTCGGATTGACTCTCGTCGGACGTTTTATAAAAAAAAAGCAGCAGCTTCTAGCTGTAGTGATAGGAATTATTTTCTTAAGTGTCGGGATATCAAATGCACTGGGCCTTTCAAGTATTTTAACTAATATGACCATAGGATTTATTGTGGTTAATATGATGAAAAAAAATGAGGACATGTTTGCAGTTATAAATAATCTAGAGAGTTTGATCTTTGCCATGTTTTTTACACTGGCCGGTGCTCATTTTGACTTCAGTGTGATAAAGACAGCAGGTATACTGGCCGTAGTGATAACCCTGGCAAGATTTATAGGAAAATTCGTGGGAGTCCGAATTGGAGGAGCTATCTCACATGCTCCGGCAAAAATCAGTAAATATATAAGTTTCGGGTTATTTCCAATAGCAGGAGTGACCATAGGTCTTTCTATGTTGATAAAAGAGAATGAAGCTTTCTCAGGTATTGCAAGTATAATGGTAAACACTATTCTGGCAGCAGTTATAATAAATGAGATAATTGCCCCCTTATTCACAAAGTATGCGATTTTTAAAGCAGGTGAAGCTAACCGGATTAAATGATACAGATGTAATATTTTTATTAGGAATTAAATGGTTTTTAAATAGAGTATGATTAATGATACAAGGAGATAGAGATGGCTGAATTGCTTGCTAAAGATATTATGACAAAAAAGGTTATAACTATAAATAAAGATGCTACTCTGGCTGAATTGGCCAATCTGCTTATGAAAAATAAAATAAGCGGTGTTCCTGTGATTGATGAGGAAAAAAAGCTGATAGGTGTAGTTAGTGAAGCGGATATAATAGTTAAAAAATCCAGTCTTCCGCTTCCTTTATCTTTTAGCTTTGCTTTTCTTGATAAATACGAGAACTATACAAAAAGTACAAAGGATTTTTTAAATATCAGAGTTGAGGAAATTATGTCTGAGGATTTAAAGACAACCAGTGAAGATATAACTGTAAATAAGGTAGTAAATACTATGATAAATAATAATATTAACAGGCTTCCGGTGCTAAACAGCAATAATAAGTTGGTGGGTATAATTACAAGAGCTGATATAATGAAATCAATGATTAAGGAAAATAAAAGATAACAGCACATTTACTCTATCAGGCAGATTTCTTTTTAACCCATACAATGTAGTCTATTTTGTAATTACTGCTGTGAGGGAATCTGCGATAGATCCTTGAAGGACAGTGAGGTCTTCTAGCTATTTTTATTCAGCATATACTTTAGATTTATTAATTTCTTCCTTTTCTCAAATTCAAATTTATGTGTCAATTTGGATCCTCTGTAAATTCTTTTATTTTTGTGAATGTTTCCATAAAATCAATTTATTTGAAAAATAGTGATTACGAGTATATGATAATAATCATTTAAAAAGACATTGTATAACTATTTTTAATAAGAATGAAGCCTACACTAGAGATTTTGATAAGATTCTATTATCAAGTTATTATATGAGAGGATTATAGATGGTAGATAAAGAAAGACTTAAGCCAATGTCTGATATAGGATTTAGAGCTATGGTATGGATATTTAAGCTTGTAGATC
>CAZKVA010000237.1:0-2346 GCA_964556035.1 uncultured Actinomycetota bacterium | reverse complement strand
ATAATACATACTAAAATTGATAGTAAGCTTCTAATCATATAGAATATAAAAAACTTTTAAGACCGGGGAATAATGGCAGACAGTTTTCAAAAGGTATCAGTACTTGACAATTTTTATCAGACAAGCTTCTATTATCCAATGCCGACAGTTATGGTTACTACAGTATCCGAAAATGGGATGACTAATATTGGTTCTTATTCATTATGCTTTCCTTTCGGTATAGCAGGCAGGCATTCTATGATGCTTATTTCGAGAGGTGACAGCAATACTGCAGTAAATATCAGGCGTGCTGGATTGGCCGCATTGAATTTCATTCCTAATAATAAAAAATATTTAAAAAATGCCGTACGGCTCGGCTATCTCGGGGAGACTACTGAAGAAAAACAAAAAGAAAGCATCTTTACATTAATACCCTCTATGCGGGATGAAAAGAAAAATAATATTAAATATCCTGAAATAATAGATGAAGCTGTCGAAGTAATCGAATGTACATGGGAAGATGATCCTGATATTTTTACATATAAAGGCAGCAAAGGAGAAAGTCACTTCCTTCTAATAATAGATAATATATTTATGAAGAAAAGGTGGTATGAAGCATTAGAAAGGGGTAGTGGAAGATTTCCTTCATTACCGATAGATTATGGCTACAGGGATAGTAAATATTTCTGGTTTACAGGCCATGGACGACCATACAAAGAACCTATTCCTTCAGATAAAGGAATTGATGTAAGTAGTATTATCTATCAGGTTCAAAGGTTGCCATATGAACTGGAATGGGAAGATGAGGCATATGAGAAGCTTGTGAAAGTACCGAGGATCTTTTTAAAGCGGGTTCTGGAATCTATAAGCAAGAGAGCGGTAGAAGAAGGTGTAGAAAAGATAACACCTGATATCCTGGATGAATATAGTAAAAAAAAGAGATAATCGGGTAAGAAACTTACAGTTAGGATAAAAAACTTTATTCATCTACTTTACATGTATACCTCAAAATAATAATATTAATACATGATCGGTATTAAATAATAAGAGAAACGCTTTTAAAAATGATTTCAGTTGAAGAAGCTCAAAAAATAGTTCTAAATTCGGGATTGAAGCCTGTTGTGAAAAAATTACCAATACTTGAAAGCCTGGGACTTAATTTGGCTGAAGATATTATTTCTTCTGATGACATTCCCATTTATGATAATTCTGCTATGGATGGCTATGCGGTAAGGGCCATTGATATAAAAGGTGCAGAGAAAAGCTATCCCATAAGGCTGGTACTTACAGGTGAGGATATTCCGGCCGGGAAGATTCCTAAATCTACAGTGAACCCCGGTTTTTGTATGCCTATTATGACTGGAGCATCCTTACCTAAAGGGGCAGATTCAGTAGTTATAAAGGAAGATACCCAGAGAGATACTGCAAGTATTATGGTGTTTAGGGAAATTGAAAAAGGGGAGAATGTAAGGTACCGGGGTGAAGATATTAAGAAAGGCAGTACCGTTTTTAAAAAAGGTGACAGGATAAATCCGGGTACTATTGGGGTACTGGCTTCCCTGGGAAAAAGTGAAGTTAAAGTTTTTGGATCTCCGGTTATAGGGGTTCTTGCTACTGGTGATGAACTCATTGAGATCGGTGAAAAATTGGTTGCCGGAAAAGTAAGGGATAGTAATAGTTATTCTCTTTCGGCGCAGATAAAGGAAATGGGAATACAGTATAAGAGATTCGGCAGTGCTCCTGATGATGAAGCGCTGTTATTAAAAAAGATAAAAGAAGCACTGGGTGAATGTGATATTTTGCTTCTAAGCGGCGGGATATCGGCAGGAGACTATGACCTGGTTAAAGATACCCTGGAAGGTATGGGAGCGAAACTTAATTTCTGGAAGGTAAATCAAAAACCGGGCAAACCACTGGCTTTTTTTGAATATAAGAATAAATATATTTTTGCGCTTCCTGGAAATCCGGTTTCTGTTATGGTTTGTTTCGAGATGTATGTAAGACCCATGATAAGAAAATCTATGGGAGCCCGTAATCTTTTCAGGCCTGAAGTAGAAGCAGAAGCTCTTCATGATTTTAAGAATAAGACCGGAAGGATAAATTTTATCCGAGCCATTGTTGAAAAAAAGGATGGGCAGCATTTCTTTAAATCAACAGGCATGCAGGGGTCCGGAATACTTACCTCTATGGCCAAAGCTAATGGCATAGCACAGTTTCCGGCAAATATTGGAGATGTTAAAAAGGGAAGCAAAGTGAAAGTATATTTGCTTGGTGAAATCTAGAGATCGATTAAAACAATATAAATTAATTTTGAAGGTTTTGATGTGAAAATAGAAACTAGAAAAGATTTAATATATCATGATGAGG
>CAZKVA010000236.1:0-2355 GCA_964556035.1 uncultured Actinomycetota bacterium | reverse complement strand
TTATGAGATGTCACCCGATTCTCACGATGAAGGCATAAGACATAAGATGGGTAAGGGATTTTCAAATAAAAAACTTGTAGATTCCATTAAGTATGCATTTGGTAAAGGTGCCATGAGATTTGACCTCTACTTTATGACAGGCCTTCCGGGGCAGACGAAAGAATCAATAATGGAGACAGTAGATTTTTGTAAAGGCATATACGAGGATACCGGATGGGATAAGAGGTTTATGCCCTTTATCTCACCCATGGCACCATTTCTTGACCCGGGAAGCAGGGCATTTGAAGATCCGGAAAAATTCGGATATAAGCTTACCAGAAAAAGCCTCAAGGACCACATAGAAGCGATGACTATGCCCTCATGGAAACATATTTTGAACTATGAAAGCAAATATATATCAAAAGATGAATTGGTTGATGCTACTTATGGGACAGCAATAGGTCTCAATAGTTTAAAAGCAAAAGCAGGGGGGATAAGTAAGGATATTGCTGAGATGAATGAAGAAAGGATCGTGAAGGCCAGCAAAGTTATGGCGGATATAGACATCATAATGAATGTTAGCGATAAAGATATCAGGGAGAAAAAACTACAGCAGCTAAAAGAAAAGATCTATAATTATAGCATGTCTACGGTATGTGAAAAAAAAGAATTGGAATTCCCCTTGTTTAACAGGAGATTTAACTGGTTTGAGATCATTAAGACCACATTTAGCAGGATCGATTAAACTATATATTAGAGTCATATGATATTGAAGAAAAGAAAGCTATTTTCATTTTTGACCAAAGACCTTGAAACGCTAGAAGATTATTTCAAGGAATTTACTTCTGGTTTAAATGGAGTACTAAAAAAGACCATCAAAAGCACCCTGCTGGCTGGAGGGAAAAGGATAAGGCCTGGATTATTCTTCATTTGTTCAAAAGGTAAAGATTTTAATATAGAGTATCTTATTCCTGCAGCAGCCTCAATAGAAATAATACACACTGCTTCCCTGATACATGATGATATTATTGACAGTTCTCTCCTCAGAAGGGGGGAAAAGACTATCCATAATACATACGATAAGGACACTGCAAAGTTCGTAGGTAATTATCTTTTCACACAGACCTTTTCCCTATTGAATAAATACAATGATCCAGAAATACTAAAAGAGATGTCAATCGCTGCCCAGAATCTTGTAAGGGGAGAATTTGACCAGATCAAGACAAAGAAAGAGCTTGGGCAGGGAGAGAGGATCTATCTTAAAAAAATAAATGAAAAGACTTCATCCCTTTTTAAGGTAAGCTGTGCACTTGGCGGGATACTGTCAGGTTCTGCCAGGGCTGAAGTAGAAAAGATGCGGAGATTCGGCCAGTATCTCGGTATATCTTTTCAGATAAATGATGACTTACTGGATATGGATGGAAGAAAGATATCTCAAAATATCGGCAAACCTACCGGAAATGATATCCGGCAGGGAAATATTACCCTTCCTATTATATATGCTTTAAGGAACCGCAGATTTAAAAAGGAGATAGGGGATCTTTTTACTAAAGAAGAGATAAAGAGTAAAGATATTAATAAGCTACTGACGATCTTACCTGAAACAGATGCTGTAGAACATGCAAGGGCAAGATTGAAGTTTTATCTGGGGAAGGCAAAGGAGATCGCAGGGTCCCTGGTATCTGAACAGAAAAAAGAGGGCTTGCTTAAAGTCTGCCAGTTTTTTGAGCAAGAGGCAGGTGAAAGCAAATGAGATTTTACAGCATGCTTCTGGAAGTCATCAGCATAACTGCTCCGATATTTATTGTTATAGCCATTGGTTTTCTAATAAGGAAGAAAAACATAATAAGCGAAGAAGGGGTCAGTCTTCTAAATAAGCTTGCCTATAATATAGGGCTACCATCACTTATTTTCCTTACTATTACTAATTATAGCTTAAGCGATATTTTTAATGTCCAGATAGTAAAAGTGATATACCTTGCATATGCTGTAGTTATTTCACTGACAATACTTATAAATCTTGTGATCAAGAGAAGCGGGAAGACAAAAGGTGCCATTATCATATCTTCATTCAGGTGCAATATGGCTTTTGTGGGATTTCCCATCGTACTGGCTGCCTATGGCGATCTTGCACTTGCAAAGGCAAGTCTGGTTGTAGCTTTCCTTGTACCAATAAATATAATAGCGACTATCATCATCTTTAAATTTTATAACCGCAGGGAAGAGGGCATAGGGATCGGAAGGCTACTTCTAAGTTTTGTAAAGGACCCGATGATCATAGGAGTTGCGCTGGGTATACTTTTTTCATATTTTAAGATCCCGGTCCCAGAAGTCTTTCATGATTCACTTGATATAATATCTGCAATGACAGTTGCG
>CAZKVA010000235.1:0-2356 GCA_964556035.1 uncultured Actinomycetota bacterium | reverse complement strand
GTTGATGCCTGCCAATATTGGGACTATTTTCTCTGGATTAATACACCCTACGCTAGGTGAACCGCCTCCGCCATTCGCCCGATTAAAATCCAGATATTTACACACATATAATACTATAAACTCATTGTTTTAGTAAATCAGATTTTAATCTTTTTATTATCGGATGTTATGGATCAAAAAATACTTCAATGACTATTTCAATAATTATCCATAATAAAATATAATATTTACCATGAAATACTATGGTGCCACAGATATAGGAAAAATGCGCGAGAAAAATGAGGATTGTTTTTATGCTGAGGATGATCTCTTTATTGTAGCTGACGGAATGGGAGGACACCTTGCCGGAGAGGTGGCCAGCAGATTATCAGTTGATACATTTGTCAGGTTCTTTAATGAAAGCATCAATAAGCAATCCAAAATACAGACAAGGTCCATAAAGAAAAATATTATTAGATCTATCAATCTTGCCAATGATGAAGTATTTAAAAAATCACTTAAAAGTTCTGAATATTCCGGAATGGGCACTACTTTTACCGCTTGTTTTTTATATGAGGACAATATCCATATTGCCCATATTGGTGACAGCCGGGCATATCTTTGCAGGGACAAAAATATTGACCTACTTACATCGGACCATACTTTTGTCGGTGAACTTTACCGCCGGGGAGAGATCACTTATGAAGATACTCTTAGCCACCCCCGGAGGAACTTCCTTACAAATGTGCTTGGAGTATCTGATGAAGTGAGCCCTGATTATTTTACCTTAAAAATCCTTCCAGGGGACTCCCTCATTATTTGCTCTGATGGACTGAATTCTATGTTAAGAGATGAGATTATTTTAAAAATATCAGAAAAATACCCGGAACCTGAAAATACTGTGAAGAAGCTTATTGAAAATGCTTTGAAAAACGGTGGAAATGATAATATCACCATCATTGCAGTCAGGTTCTAGAAAGATCATATAACTTTGGATTTTGATAAAGAAATATTAATATCAAATAGATACAAGATAGTAGAAAAAATCGCCTCCGGGGGAATGGCCGATGTATACCTCGGAGAAGATCTTAAGCTCAAGCGCAAGGTTGCCATAAAGATACTTTCAAGAAATTATGCAGGTGACCAGAATTTTGTTGCCCGGTTTAAAAGTGAGGCCCAGGTCCTGGCTAAACTAAAACATCCAAATATCGTTGACATTTATGACTGGGGTAAATTTGATGATTCATATTTTATCATAATGGAGTATGTGGATGGTGTCTCCCTCAAAGAACTGATTGACCGAAAAGGATCCCTTGACCCCAAAGCTTCCACGCATCTTGTTATTCAAATATGTGAAGCCCTCATGTTTGCTCACAATAATAATCTTATACACAGGGACATAAAGCCACAAAATATCCTTATAGCATCTGAAAAAAAAGTGAAGGTCACTGATTTTGGTATTGCCAAATCCTTAAATACTGATATTACAAAAACCTTAAATATATTAGGGACCGCTCAGTATATATCTCCTGAACAAGCACGTGGAAGTTTCCTGGATAATAGGACCGATATATATTCACTGGGAGTAGTATTTTATGAGATGCTTACCGGGGATACACCCTTTAGGGGTGACACCTCCGTGGATATAAGCCTGAAGCATGTTAGTGAAAAACCTGTTAAACTATCTTTACTGATTCCGGATATTCCTTTAAAACTGGAGAAGATAGTTATGACTTGCCTGGAAAAGGATCCCGGCAGGCGCTATAAAGATATTGACAGTTTGAAACTGGATCTTAATAATTATCTTGAAGACAAGCCGGTATTGCTTGGAAAGAGCAGGAGAGACCGTAAAAGTATAAATGTCTTTGCACGGTGGATCAGTAAAAATTCCATAACTGCCATAGCAGCAGTCGCAGCAATTATATTTTTTGCGCTATTCTTGACTTATTCGATTCTTTTTTATGGAAAAGAACCAGTAGCAATAGAAGAAGAAGGGAAAATACCCCCCATTTACGATATGCATATTGATTCCGCAAGGCAGACACTATCGTTTTTTAACCTGGATATGGAAATAATCGAAGAACAATATAGTGATACTATTCCTGAAAACTACGTAATCGAACAGGACCCCGGGTCAAATGGTATTATCACTCCAGACAGGACCATAAAAGTCATTGTGAGCATGGGCAGTAGAAACTCAAACTTTTTAATACCTAATATAATTGGACTTGAGCTTCAGGAAGCCAGCAAGATACTGGAAGCTATGGGTCTTAAGACTGGTATCATATCAAAGGAATACTCTGAAGAGTTTGTAAAGGATCATATAGCCAAGCAATATCCTTCCTTTGGTGAAGAAGCAGATAAAGAAGATACTGTA
>CAZKVA010000234.1:0-2363 GCA_964556035.1 uncultured Actinomycetota bacterium | reverse complement strand
TGTTCATGTGTATACTGTTGGAAGAAGGCTTATTCTTGGCGGTGTAGAAATAGACCATGAGAAGGGGCTTGAGGGCCATTCAGATGCAGATGTGCTTATCCATGCAGTTATGGATGCTATACTCGGTGCCTGTGGACTGGGAGATATAGGTATCCATTTTCCGGACACTGATATGAAATATAAGGGTATATCAAGTCTTTCGCTTCTAGGTGAAGTCAGGAAAAAGATGGAGGCAGAAGGTTTTGAAATTGAAAATATTGACACCACACTTATTCTACAGGAACCAAAAGTATTTAAGTATTTTAAAAAAATGAAGGAAAATATTGCCGGCACTCTCAAGATCGATTCTTCCAGGATAAATCTAAAAGCCACAACGACCGAGCATCTCGGTTTCTGCGGCAGGGGAGAAGGTGTTGCTGCTCAGAGTGTGGTACTTCTGAATAATAAGGTTTAAACAAATAAATACATCAGTCAGATTAAGATTGAAATGAATCTCTGGTATGAAGAATAGTAGATTTGATTTCAAAAAATATCATTTTAGAATAACCAAAATTTATCTTACAATAGGTCTGGTAAAACTCTAAAATCAATTTCAAATTTAAGGAGAGAATAATTAAGTAAATGAGTCCAATGAATAATATTTCACTTATAATTTTCGATATGGATGGATTGATGTTTGATACTGAAAATTTAGCTATTCCAACCTGGAAAAGAGCAGGTGAGAGATATGGGTATAATATTAAAACGGACCATGTTATAGAGACTATAGGAATTTACTTTAAAGATTCACGAATAGTCTTTGAAAAATATTTTGGCAAAGACTTTCCATTTGATGAGGTTAGAGAGTTAAGGGAAAAATATGTGTTTGAATATATGAAAAAAAATGGCATACCAATAAAAGAAGGACTGTATAGTCTGATAGACTATCTTGAAGATAAGAAAATTTCAAAAGCAATTGCTACATCTTCAAAAAGAGAAAAAGTTGAAAAGTACCTTAGTTATGCAAATATTGAAAATAGGTTTGATTTTATAGTATGTGGTGATGAAGTTATGAAGAGAAAACCATATCCGGATATCTTTCTAAAAGTTGCACAAATGGCCAGGTGTGATCCAGATCAATGCATTGTTTTGGAGGATTCAGAAAATGGAATAATAGCGGCCTCAAGAGCAGAGATGAGGCCTGTATTTATTCCAGATATTAAGAAACTTTCTGAAAATACTGAAAAACTAATATTCAAGGAATTCGATTCACTGCTTGAAGTTAAAGAATTTCTAAAAACATAAAGATTATTAGTATTTATGATACATAATATTGCTTCTTGATACTGATAGTCTTTGTTATAATGTTCAAATTATAAAATAAATTTGAACATTCTGGGGGGTGTTTAATGATTGCGATAAAAAATATAAATCATCAAACAAGGGGAAACAAGGTTTAAAAAACTACTGATTCCTCTTGAATTTATAAAATAATTTCAATGGAGGAATCATATAATAAATAATGGCAAACACAAAGCAGGAAAGTTACCACTATATCTTGCTAATGGGAATGATCATATAATAAGTAATAATATCAATTTCAATATTTGGAATAAAAAACTATATACAAAGGCTTGAGCAAACATTAAAATATTTGGGTAATAATTAAATTAATGATTTAGCAGGTAAATAAAATGGGAATGATAAGTGAATTAAAGGGGCTGGTTAGCTCGGCAAGGGAGAAAGATCCTGCCGCTACAAATACCTTTGAGATAATTATGACCTATTCCGGGGTGCATGCGATATTAAATCACAGGGTAGCTAATTGGATGTACAGGAAAAGGATACCATTTTTACCAAGATGGATATCTCAGTGCTCCAGGTTTTTTACTGGAATAGAGATCCACCCCGGGGCAAAAATAGGGAAAGGACTCTTTATTGACCACGGTATGGGTGTAGTGATAGGCGAGACATCTGAGGTAGGTGATAATGTCACTATATTCCAGGGAGTCACCCTCGGAGGAACAGGTAAGGAAAAGGGTAAGAGACATCCAACGATCGGGGATAATACCATAATATCTGCTGGTGCCAAAGTCCTGGGTTCTATCAAGATAGGCAAGAATGTAATAATAGGTGCCGGTGCCGTGGTAATAAGGTCAGTTCCGGATAATGTAACAGTTGTGGGGGTACCGGGAAGAATAGTAAAAGTCGGCGGGGAAAAGGTGCTTTCAGATGAATCCCACAGGATGCATCTTCCCGATCCGGTCAGTGATATCTTAAGTGATGCCTGCGCCCGTATTGATTTCCTTGAAAAGCATTTGAAAAAACAGAAAAGCAAAAAAGACAATAAGGAGAAATAGGTTTTGAGTTTGAGATTATATAAT
>CAZKVA010000233.1:0-2365 GCA_964556035.1 uncultured Actinomycetota bacterium | reverse complement strand
TAAGGTC
This sequence comes from uncultured Actinomycetota bacterium, assembly GCA_964556035.1. Lineage (GTDB taxonomy): Bacteria > Actinomycetota > Humimicrobiia > Humimicrobiales > Humimicrobiaceae > M55B120. Next base: position 2,358 of record CAZKVA010000233.1, on the reverse strand, counting down.
GTCGCCGCCGCCACGGCCACCGTATCCGCCTCTGCCACCGCCGCCACGGCCACCGCCGCCATATCCGCCTCTGTCGCCGCCGCCTCTTGGGGATCTTGCTTCTTGTTCTTTGGCTTCACTGACTACAATAGTCCTTTCCATAAAGGTAGACTGGTTAAGTTTTTCCATAGCTGCCGCTGCCATTGCCTCGTCACCCATCTCTACAAAACCAAAACCTTTGGACCTTCCGTCAGACCTGTTTATCACCTTAGCAAAAGCTACTTCCCCGGATTCTCCAAAAAGTTCCTGGAGCTCTTTTTCAGTAACCTTGTAGCTAAGATTTCCTACATATAGTCTCTTGTTCATTACTTTCGCCTTTCATTAAAAAATGTTCCTATCTAATAAGGGCATAAGAATACCTAGTCAAAAAATGGATTAATGAATTTAGAATGGGGTAAAACCAAAAAATAAATCCTATGTAACCTAAAATCCTTAACTAAAAATCCCTACTGCCTTAATTAATAGCGTGTTTATTATAGACCAGATAATTATATACTACAAATGGCGGTAGAATCAAATAATATTTTTAAACTTTCCAATATAAAAATATATAGATTAATATCTTAATTTTTTTAGACTTTTATTATTTTATTCTAAGAGCCTGAGTCCAAGTTCTTAGACAGACCCTTAAGGACTTACTACTTTACCCATAAACAGTATGGCCCCGCTCCTGTCATCAGCTATTACAAAGAAGAACGGACGGTCTACTATAAATTCTACCATCTCATCAACAGGCATGGCTGATTCTACCATCTCCACAACGGTTGCGGCAGCTGCTTCGCTTCCCTTCTCGTTTACCTCGATAACTGCCTTATGCATTACCTTTGAGATAAATATATCAGGATTTATATTTGAAAAATCAGCATCCGGGCTAAAAGCAATGCCCATTCCAAGATTTGTCAGTACATCATTTAAAAGCTTTACCCCATATTCCATCTTATACTTCGGCATTGCAAGCCTGACTTCTGTATTAGACATCCTGTTTTTAAGATCATTCCAGACACTGCTGTTAAAACCTTCTAAGATACTGTCAATTTCAACACCTTCGCCGGGTAGCGCTATATACATTGAAAACTTCTCTTCCCCGTATGGGAGCCTGAGAGTTTCAAATCCATCCCCTTCTATATATTCAAAATGCTCTACTATATGCATCATCGATACCGGCTTTTTACTGCCATCTCCAAGATAAAAATCTTCTTCAAATGTAGCTTCTTCTTCAAAGGGATATGTCCAGTCGCCTTTGAAGTATATTGCATTTATAAGATACATCACCGCATCAGGAGGTATCTCTGTAAGCATTTTCTTTATCTTCTCCTCAGTTGCATCCTCTATCCAGTTATTTATGGTATCAACTGCACCGGGATCTGAAAAATCAAGTTCATTTACCTCTGAGCTGTAATACTTTTTATTTATATCTACAAAATCCTCTTTTGGATCAAAGCCAAGCCTGGGCCAGATCGAATTGGCAATATTTATCTTTACACCAGGGTCACCGTTTAGAATACTTACCATGAGATCGCTAAAACCCTGGTTAAGCTCTTCCATATCCATACCGCTAAACTCCATTGCATCAGCCATAGCAAGATTTGTATCACCAACCGCACCATTATATGTCATGGCAAGAGCAAGTAGGATGGAAAGAGGCGAGATAAAGACATTCTCTCCACTGTCTTCTGCAATGAGTTTATTAAAGATATTGAAGGCAAAATCCGTATTGGAACCTACCAGGCCCCTGTCTATCTTTCCGGCTAGTTCATCTGACTTCTCACCGGATACCACCGGTACAGTATTTATACCGCCGCTGTCTTTTGCACATGATGAAAAAATAGGGACACTTACAAGAAGAAGTGCTGTAATTATTACTATACTGATAATTGTTTTTATCTTTTTCATTTTTATCTCCCTGTCTGGTCTTAATAATAAACACTACACTCTTGATCCATAATATATATACGCATAGATAAGGGTTAAAACCGGGGTCACCGGAAAATATTATTCAAATACTCCGGCAATATTTATATGAAGTGTATATGCATCCGGTAAAAATTCAATAAAGTTCTGTGATTTTTGTCCAGACGAAAAATTATTAAACTTTATTATTCCGCTGCCTGCCGGTTCGCCATCATCAAATAAAATAGATGCTTCTATCTTTCCGGTAAATTTAAGATCCGGGTCCAGCATCTCCACTATCAGAATCATCTGCATATCCTCATCACCTTCAGCAACAAAGTATGAGAAGAGCAGGTTTCCAGCGATTATCTTAAAAGGTTCGCCTATTTTTGAGATCTGGAGGTCAAATTCCACATCTACTTCCCCGGG
>CAZKVA010000232.1:0-2372 GCA_964556035.1 uncultured Actinomycetota bacterium | reverse complement strand
TTTAAGCGGAATTTCTTCTCTTTATTTTTTTCAACTGTCGAAAACGAGATTATATTTAATATTTTTATTTGTCAATTAATTATTTATAATATTTCAGCGATTCAGACATAAGAAGGTCTGAATCCAATAAATTCAGAGCGTTAGGCCATGAATATTAAATAAGTGGATAAAAGTTGATAATAATCGGATGAGAAATAATGACTGGTAGAATAAATATTGATTTTGGGGACACCTGTCCCCGGAAAGAAATCAAGGATTAAAAATATTTAAAGCAAGAAGCATCAATAACCGCTACGGGTCATCGGGAACCCTTCGCTTTTTTAAGACAAATTCCTTTATCCATTTCTTAAACCTCTGGCGGGCTTCCCCCTCAAGGAATGCCACATGGTAGAGTCCTTCCTCATAATCAAGGGCAGCATAATAACCTTTCGCATACATGATGGTGGCATTACTGCCCAGGCTTTCTTCATGCACCAGTGTTTCCATAGTCTTAGCTGCCAGTTCATTTAGCTTGGACACATTTAGATATATCTGTATAAAAGAATATACCAGTAGTGTAAACAGTGTATGTGCTACCACAAGATTAAACGAAGTGGAATTAAATCCCTTGTTAAGCCAGGTTTTCTTTATCTGCTTATACCTTTCCTCTATTTGCCAGCGGAGCCTGTAATCCCTTACCGCAACAGCCGGATCCCGGTAGTTTTTAGTAGTTGCTAGCGACCACAGCCTTACTTTTCCATCTTTTTCATGTGACCTTACAAGTATTACATTTAGATCTACAGCACATCCCTCATAGGATCTTATCTTTTTAGCCATATAGCAGGAGGTGGCATCGTCTACTTTTTTCCAGTGGTGGCCCTTTTCAAGTTTTACTAGTCCCTTTGCGTCAAGGCCAGCATCCATGTTTTTCTTAAGTGGTATCAGCATATCTATTCCGTAGCCAGTCTTAAATCTTGATATCATCTTCCCGTCAAGAAAGGCCCTATCGCAGATAAGAGTCTTTATCTTACCCTTTCCCACACTGGCTACAAAGTCATCTACTAGTTTTTCTCCCACAGGTTTCTCATGGGACTTTCCCCCGGTTATCCTGTTTGCCATAAATACAAAATAGTCGGCCTCTTTTGATATATGAAGAAGGTTTACCATCTTGTAACAAAGGGTTGATTTGAACTTTCCCCTCTCAGATGGTGGCATTTTGCCGGTATCTACATAGTTTTTATCACTATCTAGTGGCAGATACTGGCTACTCTGGTAGTTTTTGTTATCGGGAAGGGTGATCACCGAGCCGTCTAGTAAAAATATGCCTTCCTTTTGTATTACCCTTTTAGAAGAGAGAAACTTTGAGAGAGTCTTATTGTACCAGCCGGTTAGCTCTTCTGCATTTGTATCCTTAAAATATTTTCTTAAAGTGTCATGGTTTACTATCTCCCCCTTACCCCTGGGACGGCTATTCTTTTTGTTAAAACCACCTTCTACCATGCCGATATTAAAGTTAGTCCTGGTAAGTATTGCTCCGCTTTTTAAGATACCGGGGAGTTTGTAAAATGAGTTGGATGCCCCAAGCTTTAGCTGAAACATAAGGCCTATTAGAATCCAGAGGGGGATATTTTTTCTTGCCCTGGGAGAGGGGTAACTATTTTCTACAAACTTAAAAAAACCAATAGATAAGAGGAAGGCAAAGAATTTGTCCGGGTAGCTCCAGGAAGTCTCATCAACATAATCAATATCACCGGCCTTAAGTGCCGCTATTACTTTGGCCTTGTTTTTTACAAATACTGTAAGATTACTTTTCATATACAGTTGTGTTTTTATCTCTTAGTATTCTTAACCACCAAAATATCTTTTCATTTATCTTTCTAAGTCTTGCCAGGTCCTTATTGTAGTTTTTGTGGTCGGCTGCCTTTTTTACTATAGCTGTATCACTAATATATGTAAGCTTTGGTTTTCCAGTAGCCTTTGAAGTTATGGCCCAGTAGGGTCCGTGTTTTTTGCCCTCGTTACAGTGACATTTGGGATTGCCGCATTTTTTGTAGATCTTGTGTAGACAGCCTTCTATCATGGGAGGTGGGGATGATAATCTTACCTGGAGCTTTGCTCTTTTTCTTGAAAGTCCCCAGATTATCTTTCTTATCTCATCCGGCTTTAGGTCGGTATTATTTAGCATTTGGATATATTATATATAATATTTATCCAATTTTCAACAAAAATATATACTTAAGATGAATTTGGAGAAGAAAAAAATACCATTGCCTCTTTTTAGTGGTATTTTTTAGGTAATTTCCCTTATGTCTGAATCACTAATGAATGGGGTAATGTCATGTTAGGAAAAAGTTAAAAGTGCACTACTTAAAAGTTAAAAGTGCACTTTAACC
>CAZKVA010000231.1:0-2393 GCA_964556035.1 uncultured Actinomycetota bacterium | reverse complement strand
TCTTTTCAGTCTATTTAAAACACTTATGGGATTATTTAGATCCAATAAAACTACGTTTGAATAGTAGCGTAAATTATTATTGACTCTTTCTACACAATGATAGGTATTGCATTTTTAACTGAAGTAATTTACAGAAAGGTTACCAAACGTACTATAAAATCTCTAAAATAACTTATAGCCTAGAATTTTAACTTTTTGTAAATTGATTATTTTCAAAGATTAGCTTCTTCATTTAAATACAAGAGGCTATCTTGTCTTTCATTCTGATAGAAAACTTAGTTTTTTTATATTTTATTCCTTAATTGTATTTTCAATGAGATTTTTTATATAGACATTATAATTTTCCACATCTTTTTTTATTTTTATGGCTTCTTCTTTTATAACTTCCATTATTACATCAATTTCATCTTTAAAATCTTCAGAATTTTTTACATATGTCTTTTTTTCAAAACAGAAATAGTCTTCTTTGAGATAGACCCTCAAAGTCCAGCCACTTATCCCGGTACTTGGATTATATTTAAGGAGGTCCGGACTCCCTGTAAATGGAATGCGGTATATATAAAAAAGCATGTTAAGCTTTTTATCGATATATTGAGATTTCTTTATATTGCTAAAATCAATTTTTAAAGGTTTAAAATAATGTTCCTTATAGTATTTTTCTATAAGTTCTTTTTTGTTTATTTTTAGTGGTTTTTTAGTAAATTCATTTTTGATTTTACGCATTAATATTCTTTTTTCTGATTTAAAAATCTTACCTAAATCAGCTTCAGCAAATATTCTAAAAGTCTTTTTTTTCATTCAATTCTCCTTGGTATAAAAAATTCTTAGTTTTAAATATTTTTTTGTCCAATTTTAATATTAATGAGTGCTAATACTGCTTTAACATTGAAAGATATTATAATTATGTATAACTATATATTTTCACAAATTCCACCAATATTATTGTAAACTCTATTCTCTAGCTCGTCCAAAGCTATCAGTGAAGTTTCATCTATATCTTCAATATTTTCTAGAGCTGAAATTATTTCATATTTAATTTTTGGAAAAGTAATTTTTTTTTAAAGCAGAAATTAAATTACTTTCACAGTAAGTGGGCATACTCTACTTACTCAATCTAAAATATTAAAATCGAACTATAATAAAAAATAACATCTCATTTGTAAAAGTATATTATTTCAATTATATAATAAAGACTGATTAATTATTTTCAAATAATTTTTTTAATATCTCGATTTTTTCTTTTGCTTTGTCTATTCTATTTTGGAGCATTTGGTAATATCTTTCCTGAATTTCTTTTTTCCAGTAAAAACATTAGTAATATCAATATAAATACAAAAATTAAGAAGACATATACCAGATTCATGGCAACAAATATATTTAGCCGGTTTGTCAGCTTCCCTATAAGATATGGTGATACGAGACCTCCTACACCTCCTGCTAAGACTATAAAAGATATTGTAAAATTTGTGCTTCGCGGATGTTTTAGACTACTATAAGTTACAATCAGAGGCCATATTCCTGATAAAAATAAACCTGAAAATATAAAAGACAATATAATCATAATGTTATTTTTAAGATATATACCTAAAACTATAGATAATATGGCTGCCAGTACTTCAAAAAAAAGTATATTTGATATTTTTATTTTTTTTGAAAGAAAACCTATTAAGACTCTTCCTACTACTGTAGAAAGCCAGAAAAAAGATAATATTTGTCCAGATAGACTTTCAGAAAAAGATTTATTCAATCTGAGAAAGGTGGGTAACCATGTTGAAATGCCCGATTCGGTTGATACATAAAAAAATATTATTAGCATACTAAATAAGAAAATAACCCTGCCGGAATGAGTATCTTCTGATAAAGCTGATAATCTTACATGGGCTTTTCTTAAAGTTTTGTGCACAATCTTCTTTCTCTCAGCATCAGTATCTTTTTTAATAACTGAAATATCTATAAAAATAAGAAATAGCAGATTAACAAGACATAGAGCTGCAGAAATAACAAATGCATAGCTCCAGTCTATTCCAGTCTTTAAGGTTATCGTAAACAGGAACGGACCTGCAAATGCACCAATACCAAAAAAAACTTGGCTTAAATTTACAAACAGGCCTTCATTTTTAGGGTTCAATTTTACCATTAGAAAGCTTACCTGTGATTCAATAAAACCGCCACTTATTCCAATAAAAAAGAATAATGCAATAGTAAGGTAAAAATTAAACATAAAAGTAAGAGAAAATACAGAAATTGTGATTAGAAAATTAAAAAATATCAGTAAAAGTTTGCGGTTGTTTTCCCCGGTATAAAAGCTGCTGATAAAAGAACCGGCTATAAAACCTGCAAAATATGCTGAAAAAGAATATCCCATCGCGCCAACACTTATTCCAAGCTTCTTA
>CAZKVA010000230.1:0-2405 GCA_964556035.1 uncultured Actinomycetota bacterium | reverse complement strand
ATCAATAAATAAGCCAAAAACAGATTTCCTGTTTCCATTACCAGTATTGTAATCACCAACTACAACTGGATTTTCTTTATCTGATATATCGATTATCTTAAAACCGCATTCAATATAGTATTCTTCTTCTCCTTCAACCCATTCAGTATATGATATATATGCTATATCTCCACGGGCTATTACAATATTGGCAGAATCAATATCAGGGCATTTACCGTACACAAATGGTTTTTCCTTATCGATTATATTGATTATATACAATACACCCAGATCATTGGTTAAATATGCATAATTACCAGAGATATCAACATCGATTGCTTGACCTGGTATTTTAATACTGCTTATCCTGTAGTTGTTTGGAATTCCTGAAAAAATACCATGATCTACAACTACTTCATCATATTCATCCGTATTCCTGGTGGTACTGCCGTTTTCTTTAGAAGAATCATTGATTATCCTTCCTATGGTTTTAGAGAAAGGACAGCACCCCTGGATCAAACCGATTATTAATACCAGGATCAGTAAAATTAGAAGACTCAAGATTATTTTATTTTTTATTATCATCATTATTCTTATATTATAGAATTGAATAAAATTCTAATAATTTTTTTATGAATTATTAGGTGTTCTTCCTATTTTAGTTTATTAATACTATCAAGCGGGATTAATAATTTTTTAATATCATCATTCTTAAGGACACGGTATCGGCCTTCTTTCAGTTCTTCCAGGTCAAAATCCCCTATCCTGATTCTTTTCAAACCAAGGACACTGTATCCAAGATGGGTCATTACTCTTCTCAAGATCCTTTTTCTGCCTTCATGTATCTGTATTTTTAAAATTTGATATGATGGTCCTGTTTTTACTATATTAACCTCTGTAGGTTTTAACTTTCTATTATCAATATCTATCCCGGCCATTAATGCATCCAGGTCTCTTTTTGAAATATTCCTATCGAGCATCAGCTGATAGGTTTTTGGGATCATGAACTTTGGATGTGTAATATTATATACCAGTTCGCCATCATTAGTTAGTATTATCAGGCCACTCGAATCCTTATCAAGTCTTCCGGCAGGATAAAGTCTTACTTTAATATTTTTTACAAGATCAAGTACTGTTTTTCTACCAAATTCATCACTAGCTGTAGATAAATATCCCGGGGGTTTGTTTAATGCGATCACAATTTTTTCTTCAGGCTTTATAAATTGTCCATCTAATAAGACTTTTGAAGAATCAGATACCTTGAATGAAAGATCAGTTATTTTATGTCCATCGACTTTTATCCTTCCTGAAGTAATAAGGTCCCCGCACTTTCTTCTTGACCATATGCCGCAGTCAGCTAAATACTTGGAAAGCCTAATCTTCAGTGGTCTGCTCATCTTCTTTAAATTCCTTAAGTGGTGGTAGGTCTTTAAGATTATTCAGCCCCAGTAATTCAAGAAATCTATCACTTGTCCTGTAAAGGATAGGATTCCCGGGTTCTTTTAATTTTCCCGCTTCCTTTAGTAATCCTTTATCCAGCAATGTGAGTACTACGCTATCGGTCCGGACTCCTCTGATCTCAGCGATCTGTGTCCTGGTAACAGGCTGCCTGTATGCGATTATTGCCAATGTCTCCAGAGCTGCCTGTGAAAGATGGGCCCTTATATTTGTTTTAACAAAACGCTGAAGGACTTCATTCAATGCTGGATTTGAGTAGAGTCTATATCCACCGCTGATCTTCTTTAGGACAAAACCCCTGTTTTGGTCAATATATTCCTGCTCAAGCATTCTTAATACTTGTTTGATCTTACCCTCAGGCACATCAAGGGATTCGGATATTGTACCTGTCTTGACCGGTGATTCAGAAATAAATAATATTCCCTCAATATAGGTTTTTACCCATTCCTCGCCAAAAAGTTCAAGGTTTAATCTATCATTATTTTTACTGTTTATTTTTTCTTCTTTCTTTATCATCTGATTTTAAGAACTATATTTCCAAAACTTTCAAACTGTATTATTTCTATCTCTTCATTTTTGTATAACTCAAGAATAGAAAGGAAACTTATTATCCTGTCCATGACTTTTTCATAAACTGAAGATATTTCCCTAAATGTAATATCTTCTCTTGACTGAAGCATTTCCTTTATTCTTCCCATTTCATTAAAAATATTTATGGTAGAACGGTGTTTGTAAATATCACTAAGATCAAGCTCGAGATCATCTTTCGTAAGCATTCTACAGGCAGTCCGCCATAGATCTTCCAATTCGATTTTTTTTGTGAAATCCGGAAAAGTATCCAAAAAGTCTTTTTCCATTGGTGCTTCCCTAATATAAAAAAGTGACTCCTGGATGATCTTGCTGTTTATATAATTAGATACTTTTTTATATATACGGTATTCCTCTTCCCTTCTTTTAAGAATATTTAT
>CAZKVA010000229.1:0-2463 GCA_964556035.1 uncultured Actinomycetota bacterium | reverse complement strand
GGATCTCTTTAACTATACTAAGGTCTTTCTCCTTTCCATACCCTCCCCTTACTTTCACTGCGCTAAATCCTTCTTCAAGATAATTCTCGATTTCTTTTAACATCTCTTTCATGGGTTTTTGCATTCCACCACTTGCATAGACCCTCATCCGGTCATGTTTTTTCCCACCTATTAAATCATAGAGAGGTTTTTCTTCTGCCTTTCCCTTTATGTCCCATAAAGCAGTTTCAATTGCCCCGATAATGCTGACAACAATACCTCTTCTACCCCAATAATGCGACGAAAGATAGAGTTTCCTCCATATCTTATTGATATCATCTATTTCCTGACCGATAAGGAACCTTGAAAAAAAATCGATCACAGGTTTCCCTATCCTGGGAATAAAATGTCCTCCCCCACTTTCTCCTAGCCCATATATCCCTTCATCAGTATTGATTTTTACCAGGAGGTAGTTCCAAACATCTACATATACGCAGGATGCCTGCCATATTTCATCTTCTTTTAACCTATATGTCAGAGGTAATACTTCAATGCTTTCTATTTTCAAAACAATCCTCCCATATTACTGATTTGAACCATAAAGTTTCACCGCTTCAAAAAAATAATCTATATTTTTCAATGGTACATCTCCCTGGATCATATGGGTAGGAGAGATCACCAGCTTATCTTTCCTGCCAAGAACTTCAATAGTTCTTTTTATGGTCTCAAATATAAAATCCCTGTCCCGGTAAAATGTTTCCTGGGACCCGACCCCACCCCAGAAAGCAATATTTCCGGCATATCTTTTACTTATCATTTCAATATCCATGCATTCCGGTTGAATTGGATTAAGAAAATCTATACCGATCTCAATAAAATCGTCCATGATCTCTGATATATCTCCATCGGAATGGAAAAATACCAGGCAATCTTTATTCTGCTTTTTAATAGAATTTATTATTCTTCCTATCTTAGGCTTAAATAATCTCCTCCAGATATCCGGAGAAACAAGCAGCCCCTTCTGGGAACCAAAATCATCACCCATATGGACTATATTTATTCCATTTTCAACAAATTTCATAGCCATATCCAGCTTAATATTTGTAATTTCTTCACATATCTCATCAATAATATCGTATTTGTCAAAAAGTGCTATAAAGACTTCTTCCATTCCCATAAGATTGTTTAATGCTTCAAAACAAACACTGCCTATATGGCCGATAGCAGGATACCCTTGTTTCTTGATATGATTTATTTTGATATCAAGTTCATCTCTATTTGTTTTTGCCATTTCAATTTCAGGAAATGGAAACTCATATATTGGGATTTCAGGGTCTTCCCTTTTTAAAAACTTTTTCCAATTGTTTTGAAGTTTTTGTGCCTCTATATATATTCTCCTGGTATCCAGCTTATAATGAATTATGGGACTTTCTTTCTTTTCAGATTTTATTTTTTCATATATTTCTTTTGACCACCAGGCATCTACAGGGATCTGATCAGTTTTTTCACCATTATAAGTCGCTATTATTCTTTCTATTGGTTCCATATTATTTAAATTAAAAAATTATATTTACTTATATTCCGGAAAGACAAGTATTATTCCTTAACAGCTCCTGCTACCATACCTTTTACAAAATATTTTTGTGCCCATAAGAAGAAGATGAGTAGAGGTATGGAAACCACCATTGTTGCTGCACCTATCTCATTCCAGACTATATTAATCTCAGAAGCCATGGATCCCAATTGCAGGGCTACGGTCCTCTGGGTCTCAGATGATAAAATGACCAGTGAAAATACATACTCGGACCAGGACAGTAGAAATGTATACATTGCTACTGAAACAAGCCCTATTTTCGATATAGGCAATATCACCCTAAAGAATGTTTTAATGGGGGAGCAACCATCAATATAGGCTGCTTCTTCTATCTCAATAGGAATATTTTCAAAACTACCTATAGCAAGCCAGATAGCAAATGGTAATGTCAGAGTTATATCTACAAGGACAACCGCTGTATGCGTATCAATCAATCCCAGCTTATCGATCAACCTGTATATCGGTATTAGGATGGAAGGGCCGGGAAACATCTGTGTTATAAGAAATAATATCAACATGACAGAGGCACCTTTGAATTTGAATCTTGAGAAAGCATAACCTGCAAGAGACGCCACTGAAGTTACTATTAAAGTAGTTATTAGCGAGATCTTTAAACTATTAAAAATAAATTTTTCCCAATTACCAAATCTAGGATCAAAAAATATGAATTTGTATGTATCTATTGTAGGATTTCTTGGAATATACTCTATAGGGACTTTTTGTACATCGGTAATGGATTTAAAAGATGAGATCCCCACCCATATTAATGGAGCCAGGACTACTATTATTACAATAATACAGACAATATATAATAATAAATTACTTCTAACACCGATTTCCACAGCCGCTTAACCGCCACCAGCTAACCACACCTCATTATAGCAGATATC
>CAZKVA010000228.1:0-2469 GCA_964556035.1 uncultured Actinomycetota bacterium | reverse complement strand
GAGTGGATAGAAAAGGGTTATCCGAATAGTTAATCACTGTTTTCTTTTTATTTAAGTTTAAATATTATAATATTTATTCTAATAATATATTTTTATGGACCCGGAGCATGATTCTTAAAGACCTTGTCCTACATTTAGATAAAATCTTTCATAAAAATCTTGCGTATACATGGGATAAAGTCGGCCTTCAGATAGGTAGATCCGGGACAGATATTAAAAAGATCCTCATCACACTCGATATAGATGATGAAGTGATCGAGGAAGCGGTAAATACCGGGTCCAACCTTATTATTTCACATCATCCATTAATATTTGAACCAGTTGAAAATATCACTGACTCCAGTAGAGGTACCAGTGAAAAAATACTAAAACTTATCGAGAAAGGTATTGCTGTATATACGGCCCATACCAATTATGACATAATGCCAGGTGGACTTATTGATGTACTTTCTGAAAAACTTGAGCTTGACGACCTGCAATACATAAAGCAGGAAGATGCCCAGTGGTATAAATTCGTTATATTTGTCCCCAGGGACAGCCAGGACAAGGTAAGAAAGGCTATTTGCAGCCAGGGAGGGGGAGAGTTTAAGAATTATTCATGCTGTACCTTTAATGTTGCTGGAAAAGGTACATTCCTGCCGGGAGAAGGTGCTGAACCATATATAGGTGAAAAAGGAAATTTAAATATTGTTGATGAGATAAGGATGGAATGCATTGTAAGTGAGGACAATCTGGAAGTAATGGTAAAAACTGCAATAGAAGCCCATCCATATGAGGAGGCAGCCTATGATATTTACAAGATTAAAAATAATTTTGGCGGCAAGGGTTTGGGCAGGTATGGTAAACTTAGAGATCCGGAGATATTTAAAAGATATCTAAAGAGACTTAAACAACAGCTTCAAGTCGGGGTGATTGGATGGATGCATAAAGGTATTGGCAATCCAGGTAATAAGCTTATCGAAAAGATAGCAATTATTAATGGCAGTGCTAATTCCCTGACCGGTGAGATCTCTGCGCTGGACTGCGACCTGGTGCTTGTTGGAGAGATAGGATATCACAATTCTATTGAGATATCCGAGACGGGAAAAATAGTAGCTGTATTGGGTCACGGAACCAGTGAGAAATGGGCAATAGATGATATGTATGATCACCTGAATGATTTTTCATCAGGGAATAATATGGCTTTAGAAATTATCAAAAGTAAAGAAGGTTATTGGGTTTGGAGGTATGATATTGGGTGAGGTTAAATTTGAGGTAATCGATCTGGTCGAATTGCAGGCAATTGAGAATACAATATCTGCAAGATATACAGAAATTGAAAAAGTAAAAAGCAGCCCAGGGCTTCACGAAGCTGAGAACAATTTAGCAGCAAGCAGACAAAGAAGTGAAGAGAAAAATAGCCAGTTCTACGAGCTTGATGTAAAAAGAAAAAAGCTTGAAGATATGGCAGGAACACATGAAGAAAAAATAAAGAGCAATGAAAAAAAACTTTTTAGCGGTACCATAAATGATCCCAAGGAGCTTTCAAATTACCAGGAAGAGATACAGATGCTTAAAAATAGTAATAGCAAGCTCGAGGATGAAATACTTGAGATCATGGAAGAGCAGGATATGGCAAACCCTGGGATAGAAGCTTTAAAAGAGGAAATGGTAGAACTTGACTCAATTGTTTTAAGGATAAGAAGTGAGATGGATGAGAAACTTGAAGTCTTAAAGCATAATATTGAAGGACTTAAAAAAAGGAAAGAAGATGTGATCGCCAGAATTCCCGGGGATTATTTGAAGAAGTACAATGATCTTAAAACTAAAAAAGGCGGCATTGCAGTGTCTGTTATAAAAAATAATTTCTGTAATGTCTGCAATATGGAGATACCTACAATTGATACTGAAAGGTTTGTAGATTCGGATCAGATCTATAAATGTCCCATATGCGGGAGGATGTCTGTGCTCTATGGGCCGGAAATGGATGATATAAAAAAGGAGCTTGAGTCTTGATGGTCGCTAAATATGAATTTTTAAAGATATATTTTGATGGAGGCTCCAGAGGGAACCCGGGTCCCTCTGCAATTGGTGCCGTAGTTTACGATCAGGATAATAAAAAAGTCGGCCAGGTCTCAGAATATATTGGAAAACATACAAATAATATTGCAGAATACATGTCACTTGAAAAGGTACTTGAATATATCAGTGGATTTGAGACATCCAGGATAATCCTTTTCACAGATAGCAAACTTGTCCACCACCAGGTAAAAAAGATCTGGAAAATAAAAGATAAAAAGATACTTGATGTATATCTGAAGCTTACTAAAAAATTATCTGATTATTCTACTGTCGACCTGAGGCTCATACCGCGGGAAGAGAATATGGAAGCGGACCGGTTGGTAAATGAGGCGCTTGATAGGAAAGAATTAACTTATGATGGTGAATCCGATATCAATTTTGGTGTTATCGAAGATTGATGTATAATGT
>CAZKVA010000227.1:0-2480 GCA_964556035.1 uncultured Actinomycetota bacterium | reverse complement strand
TTGTGTATCCCGTAAATAGAATAAGTGCAGGAGAGATATTTATGAAGACATACCAGAAGATCATCCTGTCTCTTCTTTCAGCATTTCTGCTTTTCTTGAGTTTTATGGACCTTGGGTTTTTTATATGGTTTGCGCTTATACCATTTCTATTTGTGATCAAGGGTTCAAGTCTAAAGATGACAGTACTATACAGTTTTATTTGTGGAATGGGATTTTTTGCAGGAATGACCTTCTGGCTTGTAGAATTATATGTTAAATATATATGGCCCCTTGTATTTGCCACTCTCAGTATTTATTTTATAGTATTTGGTATAGCTGCATACTTTATAATCAATAAGATCCAGAATTCATATTTGCGTATATTTATGATACCTGCTTTGTGGATACTGATAGAATTTGCGAGATCTCAAACTTTTATGGCATTTACAATAGGTATTTTAGGTTATTCTCAGCATAATTTCTTACCTTTGATGCATATAACACGTTTTACGGGGATCTACGGAGTATCCTTTATTATACTTCTATTCAATATGGCATTACTGGAGACCATCATATATTTCAATCAGAATAGAAGATTTAAATTAAAATTTTTAGTGATAGCTTTTTCAATATTGATTGTATTTGTGGCCTATGGGTTTAATAGTGTAAACCGTACACTTGACAGGGTAATCAAGGAAAAAGGATATGAACAGGTAAATATTGCCTCTGTTCAACCAAAGATATTATTTGGGAATAAATATTCCGAAAGAGGCCTGGAAGTTGTACCGGAACACTATAGCACAGATTCTTATTTTAAGCCTGGAACAGAACTTGTGATATTTCCGGAGAGTGCCTTATGGGGCAATATTGATGAAAATCCTGTATTCTCAGAATGGGCCCTCAATACAATGGAGGAAGAGGATCTTAAAATATTAATAGGACAGTATACTCATGACGGCAATAAAGAAGTCTGGCATAATTCAATATTATTATATGACCGGCAGATGAATGTTTTAGGAAGATATGATGAAGTCCACCCGGTCCCGTTCAGCCAGTATATGCCTCATCCTAATATACTTGGATTCTTGAGATTTATTGATTTTTCAATAGTCGATCTTGAGCCGGGGAAAAACACTTCACCTGTACTTTTGCCAGATAAAGGGTATCTGGGATTTAATATCTGCTACGAGTCCACACTTCCGGGTATCGCCAGGCAGTTCAGGAACAATGGGGCCGAAGCCATAATAGTCGCTTCTGATGACTCCAGCCTTAATGACAGCATAGCCCCATGGCATCATCTCATATTTTCGAAAGTAAGGGCGATTGAAAACGGATGCTATGTGGTCCACAGCTCTATTACTGGATTTTCTGCAATAATATCACCCGATGGAGATATAAAGGAAAAAGCTGACCTGATGCAAAAGGACGTGGTATATAGCGAGATATATTTAATGAAAAATAAGACCTTTTATGCAAAATATGGTGATCTTTTGCTATATATCTACCTGATACTCACTGCTATTTCAGCAGCTGCTTATCTTGCCTGGAAGGGGATCAGATGCAGAAAGTCAAAATGATCTCCTGGAATGTTAATGGAATAAGAGCAGTATTTAAAAAGGGATTGGCCGATTTTATATATAAAGAGGAAGCAGATATATACTGTTTCCAGGAGACAAAAGCAAAACCAGAACAAATACCTCCGGAGTTTAAGGAAATAAACGGATACCGCACATATTTTTCTTCCCCCATCAGGAAAGGTTATAGCGGGGTCGCTGTTTATAGCAGGATAAAACCACGGAAAGTCAGCTATGAGCTGGGCATATCAAGATTTGATGAAGAGGGAAGAGTAGTGATACTGGACTTTGAAGACTATGTGCTTTTAAATGTATATTTTCCAAATGGAGGAGCCTCACCGGCAAGACTGGATTATAAGATGGATTTCTATGATCATTTTCTAAGATTTATAAATGATTTAAAAGATGAGGGTAAAAAAGTAATATTTTGTGGTGATATAAATACCGCACATAAGGAGATCGACCTTGCAAGGCCAAAGGCAAATGAAAAAAATACAGGTTTTTTACCACAGGAAAGAGCCTGGATAGATAAAGTGGTAGAATCCGGGTATCTGGATACATTCCGTTTATTTGATAATGAAGGCGGACAATATTCATGGTGGGACTACAAGACAAGGGCCAGGGAAAGAAATGTTGGTTGGAGGCTTGATTACTTTTTTGTATCTGAAGAGCTAAAGAATAATTTAATGAATTCGTATATTCTCAATAGTGTTGTGGGTTCTGACCACTGCCCGGTGGTACTGGAGTTAGAGATATAAAAAATAGTATGGTAGAGAGTTGTTGGACCTATACTAAGATTGAGTCAGGTGAACTGCGGAGGCGGTTCACTTAGCGTAGGGTGTATTAATCCAGAGAAAATAGTCCCAATATTGGCAGGCATCAACGATAATCCAATCAATGTAGATCTAACATTTAAAAAGAAAATAA
>CAZKVA010000226.1:0-2500 GCA_964556035.1 uncultured Actinomycetota bacterium | reverse complement strand
AAAGGACAGAGAGCAAAGAAGATATTAACGATATTAGAAAAAAGATAAGAAAATCTCTTGAAGAAAACAATGAAGAGAGAATTCCGGGGGTAAATAATCCAGGAGAAAATAGCAATCCAGAAAATAATTATTCTGGAAATGAGAAAACGGGTAAATACTTCAACACTGTGAGAAGATCTGCAGGAAAGGAACGACTAGCCAAAGAGATTGCTGAAGAACTAAATGACGACCACAGTATGGGAGCGTTCCTTTCCATAGCTGATAAAATTCCAGAACAGCAAATAAGAATATTTTTTAGCATAATCAAAGATACTCATCTAACTGGAAAGATTAAAAATAATAAGGGTGCAATGTTTATATCACTTGCCAAAGTTTATGCCATAAAAAATAATATAAATCTTAATTTTAGGTAATTAGTATAAAAATTGCTGCTCCCAAACTAAAAAAACTTATAATAATTTGGATTATCATTTCTGAAATCATTGGATATTTTCATAGGCATATATTATAATATGCCTATGAAAATATCCAATGAAGATATGATAAATAAAAAACATAAAAAGATTATAAAGATACTCAAGACCCGTAATGGATATGCAAGGTCTAAAGATATTCTGGCTGAGGGTATTCATCAACGTGATATAAAAAGCATTCTGGCTGAGGGTATAGTCATCAAAGTAAAAAATGGGCTCTATAGGCTCTCAGATACACCAGTTATATCAAACCAGAGTTTTATTGATCTTGCCTGTGCTGTTCCAGAAGGAGTTATTTGTCTGCTTTCAGCTCTCTCTTATTATGAACTGACAACTTTTAACCCTTCAGTTATATCAATGGCAATTCACAGAAAGTCCTGGCGGCCTAAAATTGAATACCCACTGGTCGAATTTTACTATTTCTCTAAGAAACAATTTGAAGCAGGCATTGATAAAATAAAGATCAAGGACTATAAGATTAATATCTACTGTAAAGAAAAAACTATCTGTGATTGTTTCAGGTACAGGAATAAACTGGGAATTGACATAGCTAAAGAAGGGCTATCTGAATATATTAAACAAAAGGATCGCAATCTGGAGAGGCTGCTTAAATATGCTGAAATATGCAGGATTAAGACACTGATGGAAATCTGGATAAACGCTATGATATAGGAGAAGCAGAAATGAAAAAAGAAGTTAAAAACAAAGCAGCTTCAATAAGAGCAAAACTTATGAATATTGCAAGAGCTAAAGATATTGATTTTGATGCTCTCCTACTAAGATATTTTCAAGAAAGATTTTTATATCGCCTTTCAATTTCCAAGTTCTCTAAAAATTTTGTGTTAAAAGGAGGACTTTTACTGATCTATTTAAAGATGCCAGTGGTGCGTCCAACTAAAGATATCGATTTTCTCGCAGAACAGGTAAAAAATGATCTTGCTGATATTAAACATATTTTCAGAGATATTGCTAGGGTAGTTTGTGATGATGGCATTAAATTTAATCCCTCATCTATAACCGCCGAACGGATAAAAGAAGATGCTGATTATGAAGGAATACGACTCAAAATAGAAGCAACTTTAGGTCAGGCAAGAAAGAGATTGCAAATGGATATCGGCTTTGGCGATATAATAATTCCTAGAGCAAAAGTAATAGAGTTCCCGACTTTACTTGAGGAAAAACCACCAAGAGTTAAAGTATATTCAATTGAAAGCATCATTTCTGAGAAATTTGAGGCCATGGTTAAGTTAGCCATGGTAAATAGTAGAATGAAAGATTTCTATGATGTATACTCTCTATCTCTTAGTCATAATTTTCAGAGTAATAGACTTAAGAAAGCAATCGAGTCTACTTTTCATATAAGAAAAACTCCCGTACCCGATAACCCGCTGGTTTTTAAAGTAGAATTTTATGAAAATATGGAAAGGCAGAAGCAGTGGGCCGCCTTTCTCCGTAAATTGCGACTCCATGATATAAATCAAGAATTTAGCGAAATAATGAAAAAAATTATTAATTTCCTTGAACCGGTAATAATCTCAATTGGAGATAGAACTCGAATAAATAAGTCATGGGATCCTGTAATAGGTCGCTGGAAAAAGTGACTTTCTAAAAACTTATAAAGAATGATAGTAAATGATTGTATATAGAATAAATTACGGTTACATATTGTTCACTATGGTGCACAAATTAGCACTATAGTTGTTAAATCACTTAGAAGTTAGCAATGTTTAAATATGAAATTGGCCATAGAATATTAGCAGCAGAAAACTGTTTATTGGAGACTTTGAAATTAAAATGATAATAGAAATTGATGTTAATAAAATAAGAAGGATAGCAGAGCTTAAAAGAGATGAAAACTATGAATTCCGTTCTTTTTTAAAAAGTTTTGATTATGAAGAAGTAGATGTTATTGTGCATAGATTATATAGAACCATATCCTCCAAAATTGATTGTAAAATCTGTGGAAATTGCTGTAAAGAGGTATTGCCTGTACTTAATATAAAAGATATTAAAAGATTAGCCAATGG
>CAZKVA010000225.1:0-2507 GCA_964556035.1 uncultured Actinomycetota bacterium | reverse complement strand
CGATAGGAGGATATATAGAGCTGAACAAACAGGATGTATTAAATATCTATAAGCTTGCATTATAAATAGGAGCTTTTACGATATATAGCTCACTTTCCGCACCTAAAACCAGAATTCCCTCTGATTTATAAATCTTAACAGAAAATATGGCAACAATCAGTTAAAATTAATCTTAATTTCTATAAAATAATATACATACCCACATAAATAAATACTTCATGCTTTTAAAAACAGTACCTAAAAAATATCTTTAACTCTCTAATTTTAATAATTCTTCCCAAATAATATCAGTCCGCAGCTGTATAAAATATCTCCTCGCCAAGACCCAGTGCATCAAGGTACTGCTTTTGGACGCTAGTGATCTCCCTTGACAGCCACCTCATGCCATCTTTTCTTAGGATATGAACTGAACAGAACTTTGTACTCATCATAAAGGTGGTAGGCCTGTCTGTTTGTTTCTTGTCCCATCCGGTTATGGTAATATCCTTCTCTTTGACATATTTGCGGATACATCTTTCAATAAGTCTCCATATAAGAAGGCTCATTACCAGAATAAAACCCAGGGCCTCTATCCTTTCAGTCTTTTTTAAAAAAAGATCATTTACTATCAAAGGATCCTTTAGGAATCCAAAATTTTTCTCTATGCCGTGCTGCTCCTTATATATCTTTAAAATATCTGCTGCACAGTGCTGGCCGGCCCCTACATTGGTAATAAGTACAAAACATCCTGCTTCTGCCTTTAGAACCTCTATTAATTTATCATCAGGGGTAATATTACATTTGAGTATATAGCGGGCAGCCGCCACTTCTTTTTTACCATCTTTGGGCCTGCCTTTTTTGTAGATCTTTTTTTCTTCTATATCTATTTTAAGCCTGTGGTATTTAGGAGGCTTTTCTTTTTCTGCTGCAACTTCTGCATCCTTTTTGCAGAAGTACTCGGTACCGGTTAACTTCTTTTTTATCTTTTTTGCACTCTCCAGGTCTTTTTTGATCTCTCTGTCAATCTTTTTCTTCCTTCTCCTGTCATGGAAATCAGAATGGAATACTACCGTCCTATAGGTTCTGCCCTCTATTTCGACCTGACATTCATAACTTCTATAGTATGCGCTACTGCCTTTGTCTTCCTCTGAAAGTATGCCGATACCCGTCCACATGTTTTTAGATACCGCTTCGCTGACAAGTGTACCCACCATACCAAAGGTAGCTGGCATTCTGGATATGAACTTAACCTTTGGGTCATCCATGCCACCCATGAGGGCAAGATTCTCCCCGGTTACCATGCTGCAGTCGCCTGTATAGATATAGCCCTCGCTATCTATCCCGTATTTTGCCATATAGGATGATATACGGCCTAGAATTCCTTTGGATATGGTCTTATCATCTTCATTTCCGCTATAGATCTTTGCTTCTATGGGAATATCTTTTTCTACGCACAATAGAGACAGGACAAATTGCTTTAGATCCCGGCGCTTATCCTTGCTGTGGCCATAGTTGATCTCAAAGGGACCGTCTTTGTCCAGGTAATCACCCCATACGCTTACAGAGGTGGTATCCTGATGCACCTGTTTTGTATCTATATTAAATTTCTTTACTGCCTCAAGAGACAGCTCGCAAAATAGCTTCTGCGTGCCGTAGGAGTAGATACGGTCCAGCACCCTGCCTATATTGTCATCTGTAAAGTCAGAGGCTCTTACTGTCTTTCCCACTAAAAGAGCAGTATCCTGGTGGGAGAAAAATTCCTCTACCCTGTAAAGGGGGTCCCTTCCTGCAAGTGTATTAAGTATGAGTCCCTTGACAATCTTTCCAGGGCTTACCTCCATCTGGCTTTCAAGAGCATTATCTATTGTAGAAGAAAGACATATCTTATCGCAGAATGCGCTGATTATGGGGCCGTGGCGCACATCAAAGCTTTCTATATCTTTTAAGCCTTCCGGTATATCCATGATTTCCTCCTTGACAAATTATTACCTAATATATATTATACATTAGGTAAGCAAGAAAAGGCAAATATTGTGGAAGATAAATTGGAAAAACTTGAACAGGATTTTAAAAAGATAAAAGATGAGATACTTTCTATCTCTTATCTTAAAAAAGGCTCTATTGCAAAATGCTACCAGACTTGTGGTAATCCCGGCTGCAGGTGCCATAAGGATAAAAAGTTCAGGCATGGCCCCTACTGGTGGTGGACATCAAAAGAGAGCGGCAGAACAAAATCAATATTGGTACCGGAAGGCATGTTGGGTGAGGTAAGCTCCTATATAGAAAATTACAAGCTTTTAAAATCCAAAGTTAAGATGTTGGAAGAAATATCGGAGAAGATAATCAAGATTAAAATCAAAAAGTATAGAAAAGAATTGAAAAAGAGTAAGTAAAAAAGATTGAAAATCAAAGAAATTAAAAATATAATATTTTTAGCTCGAAGGGTGCGGAAAGTGAGTTGTATAATTATAGGCAGGGATATTTTTTGACAGTTATATAAATATATTAAAATATGTATGGAGGTCCAA
>CAZKVA010000224.1:0-2555 GCA_964556035.1 uncultured Actinomycetota bacterium | reverse complement strand
AAAAAGAAAACATCAATAGGCGGTTGGGCATATATCTGGGGAGGATATGAAGAAGCTCCAATCGAGCTGGAAGAAGTCCTAAAAACACTTAAAGACTTAAATTTTGACGGAATAGAGATGGCAGCATTTCCCCCGCATCTGGAACCCAATACTCCGGAGAGGGCAAAAGAAGTAAAAGCAATGCTTGATTCATATGGACTTGAAGTATCTGGTCTTGCGGCTCCATTTCCATCTCCTGCGACTTCTAAAGAGTCAGAATATCTTGATGCATTGGAGAATAACCTTGCTGTATGTAAAGCACTTGGGAGTCCAAAATTAAGAGTAGATACAGTGGATCCGCCCACGGGAGTACCGGGAGGCATGGACTATAATGAGTATTTTCTAAAAGTAGCTAAAGTATGGAACAGGTCAGCGGAAGCCTGTGCCAGACAAAAAATTAAACTCATGTGGGAATTTGAACCGGGTTTTATGCTTAATAAACCATCAGAGGTAGCAAGGATGGCATATCTAGTTGACCATCCCAAATTCTCCATACTTTTTGATTCCTGCCATGCGCATATGTGTGCAGTGCTAGGATCGCGGCAATTGGGAGAAAAAGAGACCCTTGCCGGAGGAGTGGTACAGTTTGCCCATATGCTTACGGGTAAGATCGGCCACATACATCTTATTGACTCAGATGAGACCCTGCATGGCGATGATACCTCCACCCATGCACCGCTTGGAACAGGGGTCCTTGATTTTGATAAGATCATATCAGCCATAGAGGAGGCAGGGTATGACGACCAGTGGTGGCCGATAGACCTTTGCTTTTGGCCCGAGGCACTAAAAGCCACCCGTGATAATAAAGAATATCTTGATAAACTGATAAATAAATTCGGTTAAAAAGGAAGGGATAAAAATGGCTTCTAAAATGAAAGCTCAAGTATTTTATGAAAAAGAGAAGATGAGTCTGGAAGAAATAGATATACCTGAACCAACTGAAATAGATGTACTGGTAAAGGTAAAGAATGTGGGTATCTGCGGCTCGGATATATCCTATTACTACGGGCTAAGCCCCCTGGGAACTCCAGACGGCAAGGGGCCCCTGGTCCTGGGCCATGAGTTTACAGGTGATGTAGTAAAAGTCGGAAAGGTACCGGCTGAACTCGGATTATTTTCAGAGGGTGACCGGGTAGTGGTAAACCCTGTGCAGAACTGTAATGCCTGCTACTATTGCAATGCCGGAAATACCAATCTCTGTAATAATATGAATGTACCGGGCGTAACTGCAAACGGCGGCTTTGCAGAGTATAATCTCTCCAGGTATACCGGTCTTTTTAAGTTGCCCGATGAAGTGTCTTATGGCGCCGGAGCTTTTACTGAACCACTGGCCTGTGTTGTATACGGGATGAAAAGATTAAGCATAGAGCCGGGACAGACAGTTGCTATATTCGGACCAGGTCCCATGGGACAGATGATGGTCCAGATGGCCAGGTCAACCGGGGCAGGAAAAGTCATACTGATCGGCACAAGGGACTACAGGCTGGAAATGGGCAAAAAATATGGTGCTGACTATATTTTTAATCTTAAAGATAAAGATTCCAAATACTTTACCAAAGACCTTAAAGCATCCATATCAGATATTACAGGAGGTCTTCTGGCTGAACGGGCAATTGCTCCCACCAGTTCAAATGATGCTTTTGAACTTGCGGTAGAGATCACCGGCAATGCCGGCATAACGGTTCATTTCGGGCTACCCAATGAAGATGATGTCATGAAAATACCTGCTTTGAGTTTTCACACCATGGACAAGGAGATAAGATCATCCTGGCTTGCTCCGCTTGTATGGCCCACCGCGATAAGGGTCATACAGGAGAAACTGGTGGATGTAGAAGCACTTATTACGCACACTTATCCGCTTGAGGAAACTGAAAAGGCAATAAGAGATCTTGCTGAAAGAATAGATGATCCCATGAAGGCACAGATCATAGTTTCATAGCGGAGATAAAAATATTTAACCGGTCATTAAGTGTGAAGCGGCAGATGCCATAAGAAAGATTTGAAATTTTAATGGTTTTGCTTGATTAAAGGAAACACAAGTGAACAGATATGAGAGATTTTTAAAGACAGTCAGGAGAGAAGAGCCGGATAAGGTCCCTATATGGGAACTTATCATAGACAGGCCGGTAATCGAGGCATTATATGGGAATATCCCATTTCTGGATTTTATAGAAAAAGAGGGTCTTGATGGTTTTACTATCTTTGAAGATGGTAAAAAAGAACTCCTAAGCGGTATCACCTATAAGGATGAATGGAATATCATCTGGAGACTTGAGCCAAACAATATCTACTATCCATTCGACGGCCCGATAAAGACCTATGATGATCTTAAAAAATTCTCACTTCCAGATGCTGATGCCGGCTATCTTTACCAGTCTTTGGAAGAAGCTGTAAAAGAAACAATAGCCAAAGCTTCACCTGGAGGAGGGCATATTATGGCTTCCAGTAATTCGATTCACCCGGGAGTAAAACCAGAGAATTACAAGATTATGGTCGAGACAACCAGAAAATATGGG
>CAZKVA010000223.1:0-2589 GCA_964556035.1 uncultured Actinomycetota bacterium | reverse complement strand
CATTATAGTCTACTCTCCATGCTTCTAGTTTGTCCTGTGCATCCTCTATAGAGAGGAACCAATTAGTATTCAAACACTCATCTCTAAGACTACCATTAAACGACTCTATAAAGGCATTATCATTGATAACCTAAAATATGTCGACTAATGGGGGATTATTGGTTGGAGATCCAGAAGGAAATTCTTATAAATATAAGCAGAAGAAAAAAACTTAGTCATTTGCAGTCTCTGCACATGATCTACAGAATCTGGTCTCTTTATTGTCAATATCTTCCAGCACGTTTGATGGGGACATGATGCAAAGGGAATTGTTGCAATGCACAAGACCCATGGTATGGCCTATGCCGTGTATGGCTTCTTTTAGGATCCTTTCATAATAAATAGTCTTTTCCTTTCCTGTGAGCCCTCTAACAGAAAGAGGAAATTTACCCATCTTTCTCTTTTTCAATCCTTCCTGGAAATAATCCTTTTTAAAATGGGGATGAAGTCTTATGATCGAAATGACACATATCCTTGGGAAAGGCGCCGCAAGACTGAATACATGATCAAGATTACCGGTAAAAAGATCCCTGTCAAAAATAGCAAGGTTAATATTTTTTGCTTCCTTAAGTGTAAGGTTCTCTGTAAGAAAACCAAGCAATTTTCTTCCATCATACTGCTTCTTTTCTGTCTTATAAAAAGAAGTCGGCACAATAACATGCTTTGACACCGATATATTATTATTAAAGACTGAGGCAAGATTCTTCTGAAGGTACCTCAATATACTTCTGCCTATATCATTTAAGATCAGTATATTGATTTTTTCTTCCATAATGCATTAATTTTAAAGCACAGACACAGTAATTCCAATGTCTTTTATATAATTTTTCATATGAGCCCAGTTCTCGGACAGGCTCATAGACTGAAAATAGTATTGAATTTTTATCTAAGGGATCAATAGTTTTTAAGGTAATAACATTTTAGATCAATATAAAAATTCTTTAGAATATATTTTTTAAATAGAACCCTTAAATACTCCTATTCTTTACAAGCAGGTTATAATATTTTTAAGTGAATAATAAACGAAGCATACAATATATGAAAAAGAGTAGCACCTTCCGCCTGGGAACCAGGATAATTATTCTTGCTTTCCTTATCATATTTCTTTTAATGCCTGTAGGAGAACTATCTGCTTTTGAACCTGATTATCCTGATTTTATATGGACCTTTAATAGCAAACCAAGGAAGATACCCGGGGGGACACAGAAAGCAGTCTATCTTTCAGGGTATAGTCTGGCATCCAGTGAGAAAATGGATGATATCTATAGATTGATAGAGGAAACTGAGCTGAATGCGATAGTGTTTAATGCGAAGGAAGACGATGGCCATATAAGCTATAGTACCGATGTAGAATTTTTTAATGAAATAGGCGCAGTAAAACCCCTGTATGATATCGATGAGGTTATTGCTGAAATGGATGAGAGAGGCATATACAGTATAGCAAGGATCGTTCTGTTTAAAGACGGTATCCTTCCCAAAGCACGGCCGGATCTTTCAATACAGAATATTAATAATGGAAACCCGGCTTATCTTGATGGAGGTTACTGGGCAGACATATACAGCAGGGAGGTCTGGGGATATTATACCGAACTTGTCATGGAGCTCGTAAAAAAGGGCGTTGATGAAATACAATTTGACTATATCAGGGGTCCCTCCAAAGGAAAACTTTATTTTGCTTATTATCCCTCAAATACAAAAGACAGGGGAAAGACCTGGGCCATTTCCGGTTTTCTGGAAACAATCAGAAAAGCTACCCGGAATTATCAGGTAAAGATCTCTGCCGATGTTTATGGTTTTGTGCTTATTGCAGAAAACGACCAGGGTATAGGCCAGCTTATTGAAGAGCTTGCACCATATCTTGATTATTTATACCCCATGCCTTATCCATCACATTATTCATCAGGTTTTCTCGGGTACAGCCTTCCGGAGGCACATCCCTATGAAGTAGTAAAATATACGCTCGACAAGGGTCTTAATAGGATTGGGGATACAGAGTGCCTTATCATTCCATGGATCCAGGCATTTGGACTTCAGATGAGATATACAGAAAGAGAGATCCTGCTCCAGTTAAAGGCAGCAGAGGATCTGGGAATAGACGGATTTTTATTCTGGAATGCAGGAAATAAATATAGTGTTGTCGAGAGGGCACTGAAAAGTAGATTATAGGAAAAGGACATAAGCAGGCCATCAGGGTACCATTCACACCAAAAAAATGTGCTTAAAGAAATAATTATTTACTGATCTTTAGCTATAGCTCCACCATCCAGGACGTGAACCTGATTAAGAAGTCTTTGCTTTTTTCTTCCCGGTCTGCTTCTTGTTAATATCTTCGGTAAGCCTTACCTTAAATTTGCAATTGGCGCAGGTAAAGAATCCCTTTTTGATCGGAGCACCGCATTCCGGGCACCACATCTCATCATCTCTGGTATTTTTCTTATTTTTACTCATATGCACCTCTTGTGATCAGTGGTTCATAAAATATATGTCTTCCTCTATTCTAAAATAATATAGCAGACATTTAAATTACTATTTTTACATTGTTTAAATTTT
>CAZKVA010000222.1:0-2643 GCA_964556035.1 uncultured Actinomycetota bacterium | reverse complement strand
AACCAGTGACAGGGAAAATAGATTTATTGACTTATGCTATCCAGAACAGATCAACTATTAAAGATCTGGCGAAACTTAGCTATTCCGCACAGCCATTTCAGTCATTTTTCCCGGCTGCAAATGCAGTAGTGCTGGCAGCAGAAGATATACTAAAGAAGATCTGATTATAGATCATGGAATCTAAAAGAAGTATGCAGGAAACTAAGATTTATTGAGATAGGCCTGGAAATGAGTGACTATTATCCAAAATCGAAAGTTGAAATTAGTGGTTTTGCAGCAAGACATTACGATACATTAATGAATATTATGACACTGGGAAGATATTCTTCATTTATCGAAGAAGCAATACAGCTGATGAAAATCAAACCGGACAATAAGATCATTGATCTGGGATCAGGTACAGGCAGAAATGCCTGCTTGATGGTAAAACAGCTTTCAAAAAAAGGAAAATTAGTTGGGTTTGATATTTCTGAAGATATGATTGCCCAATTTAAGAAAAATTGTGCCGGATTTTCAAATACTGAGATCATAGATAAAAGGATCGACCGGGATTTAGGATACAAAATGTATTTTGATAAAGCTTTTATATCTTTTGTTTTACATGGATTTCCCCATGAGGTCAGGAAACAAATTATAAAAAATACCTATAAAGCACTAAAAAAGAATGGTGAATTCTTTATATTGGATTATAATGAGTTTTCAATAAAAGAAATGCCTTTTTATTTAAAGATCCCTTTTAAAATTACAGAATGTTCTTATGCTTTTAATTTTGTTGAAAAAGATTGGAAAAAGATATTAACTGAGGTGGGATTCAACCAGTTTGAAGAATATACTTTTTTCAGGAAATATGTAAGATTATTAAAAGGGAAAAAAATATCATAATTAAGAACATATTGAAACTGTAAGGTAAAATTTTATTAAAGGAGCATTAAAGTGTGTCTATCCAAAGTTTATTTAAGAGAAGAAGGCAAAGATAAAATTGTATTCGAAGAAGCTACTAATATTATAGATAAAGATGGGACTATTGAAATATACACAATCTTTGGTGAAAACAAGAAAATGGATGGTTATTATATAAAAGAAATTAATTTTGTTGACAACAATACAATTTTGAGTAAAAAGAAAAAAGATGTAAATGAGCAATCAAAACAAGGTTAAATCTGATAAAGAAAAATTAAAATCGCTGATGCTTTACTGGTTTAATCATAATAATGAACATATTCATGATAATGAGAAATGGTTGCATAAAATAGATGGTATGGGTCTTGATGAAGTCTCCGATGAGCTAAGAAAGGTTATTAAACTTTCAAGAGAAGCAAATAAACATATTGAATTGGCAAATGCCAGTTTAAAAAGAGAATATGAATTAAAAACAGTTAAAAAAAATAAAGCAAAGAAACAGGAAGTAAAATCAAAAAAATTAAGCACAAAAAATGAATTAAAAAGCTTTAAGTTCAGGCAGATTGGAATTATTAGAACTCCATATATTGATGATGCGCCATATCAGCCGGTTAAAGGAGATACAGGGGATTTCTGCATAATAGTTGAATCTCAATATATAAAAGGGCTTCATAGACTCAGTAAATTTCGCTATATATATATTCTATATTATATACATCGCATAGAACAAAAAATGTCAATGACCGTGTCTCCTGCATGGACTGATGGTAAAAAAGTAGGTGTATTTGCCAGCAGATCACCAGTAAGACCAAATTACATTGGACTTAGCATTGTAAGTATAAAAAGAATTGTAAATAATAAGATTTTTACATCAGGATTGGATGTTTTTGATAAAACACCACTGCTTGATATAAAACCGTATATAAAAGACCTTGATTCGAAAAGTGATGCTAATTATGGCTGGGTTGGAGATATTGACGATTACAAACATCTTCTTTTACATATAAAGGGTATTCCACATACTTATTAAAAAATACCAGTATTGTTAAATAAAATATAGCAAGTACAGGAGTAGAGATATAAAAAATGAATAAGTTTGCAGAGGAGTATATAAGTAAGAATATAATAAAGGTTCTAAGAAAAATAAATATTAAAAAAGATCAAAAAATACTGGATTGTTGTAGTGGTGAAGGCAATTATACTTTACCTGTTGCTGTAGTAGTAGGAGAAAAGGGGCTAGTTTATGCGTTAGATAGAGATAAAGAAAAATTAATTAGCTTAAAAAAGAAATCTGATATGAAGAAATTTAAAAATATCAAAATTATAAAAAAGGAATTTGAATCAAGAATACCTTTATCTTCTAAGTCAATAGATGTTGTTCTTCTTTTTGATATTTTTTGGTACTTTTCTTTGGAAGATGAAAGACTTACAAAACTGCTTGATGAAGTTTATAGAATTTTAAAAGATAAGGCTATGGTTTCTGTTTATCCGGAGCATATAGATACGGAAAAACTTAAAGAAAAAATTGAAGATGCAAGGTTTTGGCTTGAAGATAATTTTTATGAAACAATAATCCATGAAAATAATTTTAAAAAAGGTCGTATCTTAAATTTTAGAAAAATTGTATAAAGCTAAAATAACAGGAGCTAAAAAGTTAATAAAAAATGAAATATTCTAACAATCAAACAGGGATGCCGATAAAGGATAAGACTCCTAACATAGTTTTTCTGTTTGAATATATTA
>CAZKVA010000221.1:0-2711 GCA_964556035.1 uncultured Actinomycetota bacterium | reverse complement strand
ATCCCTGCGTAGGCCAGTAGAGGCCGCCAGCCATTACAGCAATACCTTTGGGTAGGCCTATTTCTGTTTCGGCTTCATTAAAAATCTTTTCAAACGCAGTTTTGTTTTTTTGCCACTCCCTTGTCCATAATGCAGTATAAAGTGAAGTGGTTGTATTGATCGTATTGATAGGGATCCTGGGGTATTTCTTTTTTGGCAGACCCTCCCTGTACCAACTATCCATGGTAGCACCCCAAATACCAAACTCCCATTTATTGGGACCTACTTTCGGGTTAAATCTCATAGTCTCCAGGAATCTTTCTCTAGAATTCATCTATCTCTCCTCTTTTTTAAATATTATATAATTTGAAAATATCTAAAGTCTTTTATGGTTTTCATAGATAAAAACAATATTCCTGCCCTACCCCTTATCCGGCATATCCGGATTACAATCAGGGCCAAAGAATTTAAGCATGACAAGCGGTTCATGGCCTGTATTTTTGATCGTGACTCCTGCACTAGCTGTGGGATATGGAATAAAAAATTCATCTCTGGTAAGGTCTCCGTATCTTATCATTGCCGGTGATTCTATATTAATACCGTTCATCTTACCATGTCCCTGGAGGACTATCACCCCGTATGCTCCGGTATCTTTTATGCTCACCTCTGCTCTGGAATAAACCGTGAGTTCTTTAGTAGAAAACACTTCCTGTCCTTCTACTCTTCCGTAGACTACCCATTTCTCCATATAATTTTCCGGTGCATTATTTTTTATCTCAATAGGTGGAAGGAAGAATCTTTTTTTAAAGTCCGGAGCAGTGTTTTTCTCCCAATCCAGTGTTTCGATAAGGAAATCCAGATCATTTTTTTTGTCTTCAGGGACATCTTTTGACATGAGCTCCTTTCCTATGGGTTTTCCAGATGGGAGGGACTCAAACATCATGTATACATCTGATGCCCATTGAGGCTCAAATGAACATAGTGATCCAGGAGCATGAAGTATCCCGGGAGGAAGAAGCCAGCCTGTACCTAATTGAAGTCTGTAGGCCTTAGATAGATCAAGTATTTTATTATCCCCCTCGTCAAATGCAGCCAGGCATTTTTTGAGCTCTTCTTTTGTGGTGCCCGGTTCAAGCCCAAAGAAAGTATAGGGGAAATCATTTCCGGTAAAGTTTACCTGGGGTGGGAAATAATAGCTTTCAGGTTTTCCTTCCATCCCTATTAATTTTGCATGCTTCTTTCCTATATGCACGTGATGGGGCAGAGCCTCCATATTGTCAAAGAATTTTGCAAAGATCTTAAGTCCTCCCCACTTTGACATGACTTTTTCCCCGAGTATATCATTACCTGAAGAATCTATGAGATCACCTAAAAGCATCTCTTGATCTCCGTTAATCACATAAGAGAGACCTTCATCAGAAGGTGTTCCTGGCCCATTATCAGCTGGACAGGTCGAAGAAAACCATCTTTCATCTATTCCTCCCCTGCTGGCCCCCAGAGCAAAGAGGTCATCGGGGTGGAGTTTTAACCTTCTTCCGGGTATACAAAAAACCCGGGGCACCCAGGCCGGAGCCAGCTGTAGCAGTCCATTATTTTCTTCCAGAGTTTTTTTAAAAAAATCCTTTGCTTTCTTATTCATTTTTTTACTCCTTAAATATTTTTATTTATCCTGACCATAATAGGCATCTTTCCCATGCTTTCTCTGGTAGTGCTTATCGAGAAGCGTCTTCTTGATATCCTTTACTGATCCTTCCAGCACTATTGACCTGTAGGCAAGCATGGCGATATTTTCCAGCATTATTGCTACCTCCACAGAGGCATCCGGATCATCGCCCCAGGCGAAAGGTCCATGACTTGCCACAAGACAGGCCCGCATGCTCTGGTAATCCCTGTTTTTAAATGTCCTAACAATAAGCTTTCCTGTCTCAAGCTCATAATCGCCATTTATACATTTATCCTCTATTATTTCCGATACAGGTACAGGACCATAGAAATAATCTGCATGGGTTGTACCCAGACATGGTATGGCTATCTTCGCCTGGGCGAAGGCGGTAGCATAATTTGAATGACTGTGCGTGACTCCCCCGATACCGGGAAAGCTGCGGTATAGCTCAAGATGAGTATCTGTATCTGAAGACGGATTGGGGCTGCCTCCTTCTATTTTTTCTCCTGAAAGTGATACAAGCACCATATCATCTGCTTTCATCTGGGAGTACTCTACACCAGAAGGTTTTATTGCTATTACTTGTGCGGTTCTATCTATTCCCGACACATTTCCGAATGTCGCTATCACCAGGCCTGAACCGGAAAGCTTCATATTTGCCTTAAATACTTTATCCTTTAATCCTTTAAAATTACCAACCATATTAGACTTCCCTTAATATATCCTCTATAGAACTACCAAGTTTTTTATAGAGCCCATACAGTCTTGTATAAGTTTCTACATTTTCTTTCCTCGGATTGTATGTCTTTAAGAATCCACTTGCCATCTTCTCCTGGGCCTGGTATATATCTTTATAGTATCCTGATGCAACTGCGGCAAATACAGCGGCTCCAAGAGCTACTGCTTGAAAAGAACTTGCTACCTTTACCGGCATATTCAGCACATCAGAAAGTATCTGCATTACAAGGGGTGATTTCTGTGGAATACCTCCTATTGCAACAACCTGGTCGATTT
Organism: uncultured Actinomycetota bacterium; assembly: GCA_964556035.1. GTDB lineage: Bacteria > Actinomycetota > Humimicrobiia > Humimicrobiales > Humimicrobiaceae > M55B120. The sequence goes on along the minus strand of CAZKVA010000221.1, from coordinate 55 downwards.
TTACTCCATCATCGGTAAACCTTTCAACTATCGCTTTTGAGCCAAATGCTGTTGC
>CAZKVA010000220.1:0-2735 GCA_964556035.1 uncultured Actinomycetota bacterium | reverse complement strand
TATTTGTTATCAGGAATTCATTCAAATATTTTCAGATAAACTTTAAATAAATTCTATTATAAATTTTAGTACTTTCTATTTATTTTCTGAGATTTGTCCGATATTTCTTTTCGTATGATCTTGTAATGATACTTATTGATTGGTTTTACCTAACAACAATATTTACCAGTTTATCCGGTATTACAATGGTCTTAACTATATTCTTCCCACCGGTAAAGTTTTTGACCTTTTCAGAAGAAAGGGCCAGGTTCTCAAGCTCCTCCTTTGAGGTGCCTACTGGCATCTCAACCCTGTCCCTCAGCTTTCCGTTTACCTGAAATACTATTGTACTCATATCTTCTGCAGCTATTTTTTCATCATAGCCGGGCCACTGCACTTTATGGATGCTACTGGTATTGCCAGCAATCTCCCACAACTCTTCTGTAACAAATGGAGAGATTGGTGAAAGAAGTATAAGAAGATTATCATTCAGCTCCCTGACAAGAGCAGAATCCTTATCATTATCATTTACCTCATCCTGGTATTTAAACATAAGATTTACCAGTTCCATCAATGCACTTATGGCAGTATTGAAATTAAATCTTTTAAGTATGTCACCAGACACCTTCTTTATTGTCTGGTGAAGTTTTCTGTATACATCTTTCCCTGTTCCGGATAATCTATCAAAATCTATATGGCTTTTACTGCTGCCTGTATTTTTATCACCTAAAAAATCAATATTGTTTAGCGCCAGCCTCCATACCCTTGTCAGGAATCTATGTGCACCCTCCACACCGCTGTCATTCCAGTCAACAGGGCTGTCTGCCGGACCTACAAATAAAATATATAGCCTCAATGTATCGGCTCCGTATTTATTATATACTTCCGAAGGATTGACAAGATTCCCCCTGGATTTTGACATCCTCTTTCCTCCAAGGTTTACAACACCGTGAGGGAAATACTTCTTAAAAGGTTCCTCCTGTTTGATAAGGCCGGCATCAAAAAGTACCTTTGTAAAAAATCTGGCGTAAATAAGATGCATCGTTGCATGCTCTATCCCTCCGATATACTGATCCACAGGCATCCAGTAATCAACATCTTTTTTCTCAAATACCTTATCTTCGGAATGAGGGCTGCAGTATCTCAGGAAATACCAGGATGAACACACGAATGTATCCATGGTGTCTGTCTCCCGCTTGCCTTCGCCTCCGCATTCAGGGCATTTAACATTTACGAAATCTTCGCAATAAGCAAGGGGTGATAATCCGGTTGGCTTAAAATCAATATCATGGGGAAGAATTACCGGCAGGTCCTTTTCAGGAACTGGTACCGTACCGCATTTTTCACAATAGACGACCGGTATTGGTGTACCCCAATACCTCTGTCTTGATATGAGCCAGTCTCTCAGTTTGAAATTTACTTCAAACTTTCCCTGGCCCTTGCTTTCCAGGTATTCTGTGACATCCCTTACTCCATTTTTGGAATCTATTCCATCAAACCTCCCGGAATTTACCATTTTACCTTCACCGGCATAAGCTTCTTCCAGGGTACCGCTGTGTTCCTTGCCGTCCGGGGATATGACTTCTATGATCGGTATATTATATTTTTTGGCAAATTCGAAATCCCTCCCGTCATGGGCAGGTACAGCCATGATAGCACCGGTCCCGTATTCGATAAGTACATAATTTGCTATCCATACCTGGACTTTTTCTCCACTTAGTGGATTAATGACATGTCTTCCGGTAAAGCAACCGATCTTTTCGGTCTCAGCTGCTCCCCTCTCTATATCGCTCTGCGCTGAGATAGAAGACCTGATTTTTTCAATTTCCTTTTTATGCTCCGGGTCCGTGACGATCTTATCCACCAGATCATGCTCCGGGGCAAGTATGAAAAAGGTAGCACCAAATAATGTATCCGGTCTTGTCGTAAATACAGGGATGGTAATATTTTCAGGGCCATCAAGCTTAAAATCTACAATAGCCCCCTCACTCCTGCCTATCCAGTTTTTCTGGATCGTAAGCACTCTCTCCGGCCAGCCATCCTTCAACAGTCTCATATCATCCAGGAGCCTTTGTGCATAATCAGTGATCTTAAAGAACCATTGTGAAAGGACCTTCTTCTCTACCTCACTGTCACATCTCTCGCATTTACCCCCTATGACCTGCTCGTTTGCCAGGACTGTCTGGCAGGAATTGCACCAATTTACAGGTGCCTTTTTTTTCTCGGCCAATCCCATTTTTAAAAGGAGAAGGAAAAGCCACTGGGTCCACTTATAATAATCAGGTTCTGAGGTTATTATCTCATCCCCAAAATCATAGCTCATACCCATCCTCTTAAGCGCCACCCTCATCTTTTCTATATTGGCCATTGTGCTTTCCTTTGGATGTATACCGCTCTTTATAGCTGCATTCTCTGCAGGAAGCCCGAAAGCATCAAAACCAATTGGATGCAGGACATTATGGCCCTTTCTGGCCATGACCCTTGCAATAACATCACCTATGGTATAATTCCTGGCATGCCCCATATGAGGCTCGCCTGAAGGATAGGGAAACATCTCAAGCATATAATATTTGGGGTCGTCGGCTTTATCAGATTTAAGTGAATAGATCTTTTCTTTTTCCCATCTGGCAATAAGTTTTTTTTCTATCTCTTTTGCCTTATACAGTCTGGTCCCTTGCATATTATTAAAAAAATCCTTTCTACAAATGGAAGAATCTATATGATTTGCTAAATATTATAATCCAGGGGCTTTGTTT
>CAZKVA010000219.1:0-2753 GCA_964556035.1 uncultured Actinomycetota bacterium | reverse complement strand
TTAAACGCAGCTTCCTTTTGATCTCCCTGGCCTTTGCCTCTGCAGCTTCCCTTCACCTCTTTATGATCTAACTTCCATGGGTATGGTCAATAAATCCAAAATCCCCTACTTCCGGTTCTATTACAATATCTGCAAGATCATTATACCTGCGGGCCATCTCGCGGTGCATTATATTGAAGCTTGTATCTAGTATTGACTGTACCGAGACACTTTTTTGATTTTCATCTTTCTTTCTGCCTTTAAAAAGATCGTGAATTCTCTTAAATCTTTCAGGATCGCCTGCCCCTATATTGTGGTAAGCATAGACCTGTTCCTTTCCTGCCGGATGGTCTTCCACATGAAGATATTTGTATTTTTCACTATCCCTTTCAAAAGTGATAGAGGAGCCAATAATAAAATCAACATCAAACATCTTTATGGCTTCAGTAGGTAAAGGTTCGATAAGCCCCCCGTCTATCAGCAGCTTTCCGTCAAGGCTTACCGGAGAAAAGAACCCGGGGATCGATATCGACGCCCTGACAGCATCAAGAAGCCTGCCGCTGGCCAGGACCTCCTTTTGTCTCGTAAACACATCGACTGCAACACAACAGAAATCCATCTTGCAGTCAGAAAAAGTCTTATCTTCCAGAAATCCTTCCAGCACTTTCTCGATCCGCCTGCCATTAATGATGCTGGTATTGGATAGTGCAAGGTCCGAAAAAAGCAGGAAGCTCCTCCAATCCATGGAGGCCACATATTTCTCTATTTCATCCAGAGATACTCCGGAGCAGTAGAAAGAACCTATTATGGATCCCATACTCGTACCTGAAATTGCTACCGGCTCTACCCCAAGCTCCTCCAGCACTTTAAGCACTCCTATATGCGCAATACCCCTGGCTGCTCCGCCGCTTAGCGCTATGCCTACCTTTTTCTTCCTGCCCCACATCTTTTCCTCCCCGGATCTACTGCCTGATATTTTTGAAAAACCGCAGTACCTTAAATTATAAAGAGTCCTAAAGTTTATTACCCTTAATATTATATAATTAAATCAAAATACTTTTAACTTCTACCATATTTATTTCAGCGATCATTTTATAAACCGGTGTTTCTACTGTATAATCCATTTTAATAATCATTTACTTAAGAGTTTGACTTATGGGTAAAGATCAGGAGAAAAATATTTACTATAAAACCAGGGTTGGCATCAACCGCATATCCATGATCCTGCACATTCTAATAGCCTTAATGCTCATCTTCGTACTTTCAGGATGCGGGATCTTTGAAGGAGAATTTTTTGGTAAAGAGTTTGGGGAAACGCCGCAGGATGCTGATGAGTCTTCCTTTGAAGAAGCTGGTGACCTGGCAGATAAGGAAAGCGATAGCGAGGTTTCAAGTGGTAATGGAGATGGCCTTATAATTGAGGACCTTGATGACTCAGAAAGCCAGGACGATCCGGAAAGTGATGAAGCCCTAACCTATGATGAGGAAAAACTTGCTCTCGAAGAATTACGCTTCAATTTTACTGAAGCTATGAAACATTTTGGCGATGAGTCATTTGTTATAGCTGAGTATTATCTTAACAGGATAGAGAATAAATACCTGGTACTGCAGGACCATATACTCTATTACAAGGCAAAAAGCCTTCTCGTGCAGGAAAAATATGAACAATCCGGGCAGTATTATAATAAAGTAATCGATAATTTCCCTGATAGTATCTGGGCAGAAAAGGCCAGTCTGGAGATCGCAGACCTTTACTATATTCAAGAGGACTATGTCTCTGCCGAAGAAAAATACTCTGATTTTTTATTATCCTATCCGGAATCCGAATATTTGCCTTATGCTGAATTCCAGAAGGCGGTCTGTCTTGCAAATAACGGGAAGACCACAGATAGTTTTTCAAGTTTTAAAAATATCTGGTTGGAGAATCCTTCAAGCGAGTATTCTTCACTTGCTTTTGAAGAGATAGCGGCTCTTGAAGAGTCCGGGCTCATTTCCAAATTTGAGCCTTCCGCTGAAGAATTATTTAAAAGAGGTGAAAATCTCTTTTACAGTTACTATTACCAGGATGCAATAAATGAATTTAATAAGATACTGGATGGCTATGACATAGAAGCGCTATCTTCAAACATCTACTCTGAGACCTGCTTCAGGCTGGGGATGAGCTATTATAATATGTTAGATTATAAAAATGCCGGCAGTTGGCTAACTGCCTGTTATGAAGACGCACCTGCAAGTGGTGTGACCCATATGGCACTATTTTTCCTGGGGAGGGTGCATACGAATCTGGGCAATAACACCAAATCTATTAATTATTATGAAAAATTACTGGACGAATATCCTTCAAGCAGTTATGGGGATGACGCTCTATACAGGATGGGGCGACTTTATTCCATAACAGGTGATACCGGCAAGGCAATGGAAAGTTTTGAAAAAGTGTTTGAAGATTATCCATCAGGTGATAAAACTGATGAATCCCTCTGGGAGCTTGGCTGGATGCAATATAAGAAAGGGTATTATACTGTTGCAAAAACTACTTTTTCAAATATAAGTTCCCGCTATAGAGGGACTCTGCTTGAAGAAAAGGCTCTTTTTTGGAAAGCAAATACCTGCATAAAACTTGGAGACAGTGAAAACGCTATTGATCTTTGCAGGCAGATCATAGATATTTCAAACTATTCTTACTATGCTTTTGCTGCTTCTGAGCTGGCAAAGGAACTGGGAACAAATATAAATATCCCCACCATAGATACTAAGCTATCTCCGGAAAATCCCGG
>CAZKVA010000218.1:0-2784 GCA_964556035.1 uncultured Actinomycetota bacterium | reverse complement strand
AATTTCCAGTATCCTATTCATCCTGGATATATTTATTAAAATCCCTCCATAAATAGGAACAGCCGAACCGACCAGCCCGGTTCCGGACCCTCTTACCACTACAGGTATGTTGTTCTGATAAGCATATTTCATTATATCGGATATTTCTTCTTTATTTACCGGTTCAACCATCGCATCAGGCTTTACGCTTATACTTGCCAGTTCATCATGATAAAAATCATGGTGAATTTTATCTCCGGTCAATACCCTGCCACTACCAAGAAGATTGATTAAAAAATCTATATCATCAGTACCAATATCACTATATATTCTTTTAAACATTATTTCTTCTCCCATATTTTATAATCCTCCAATATCGGTCCGGTTATTCATATTACCCTTAAAAATTTTTTTAGAATCCTAATGGACCCCTGCAAAAATTGAATCTGTGATCCCCATACCTTTATATTTTTTAATTTCCTTTATAATTTCTGGTACTACTTCAAAAATATTACCTACTATACTGTAATGGGATATATTAAATATTGAAGCTTCAGGATCCATATTTATTGAAAATATAAAATCAGAATTATTCATACCAGCAATAAACTGGACTGCTCCTGATATACCAAGATTGATTATTAGTTTTGGTTTTACTGTTCTTCCGCTAAGACCTATTTGTTTTCTGGGATCAATAAGTCCTTTTTCCACCATAGGTCTTGTTCCGGCCACCGGCCCCTCTAAAAGTTCAGCCAGCTCTTCAGCAATTGCCATTTCCTTACTATTCTTTATTGCGCTCCCGACAGCAATTATTATTTTAGCATCTGTTATGCTTTCTTCCTTTTTCTTAGAGATTACTTTTAAAACCTCTATGCCAGAATTCAGTTTGGACCCACATATATCACATCTGGTAATCCGGCCACAGATTCCTTCTGACCTCTCTGGTGCATCCATAACTTTATATCTTACAGTAGCCATCTGCGGTCTGTGATTGGGAGTAATGATTTTTGCCATTATATTGCCTCCAAAAGCAGGTCTTATCTGTACCAGATCTGTATTTTCTTTAATATCCAGAACGGTACAGTCTGCAGTCAATCCTGTCTTTAACCTTGAAGCTATTCTTGGAGCCAGGGATCTTCCTATTGTAGTTGCTCCTACCAATATTACAGATGGATAGACCTTTTTGACAAAATCTTCAAAAACAGCTGCATAGGGCTCGATCCTGAAATTTCTAAGCTGAGTATAATCATAAACAAAAACTTCATCGACTCCATAGTGAAGAATTTCATTTGCCTCCCTTGAAATATTTTGTCCCATAAAAAGAGCATATACGGGGTGATCGATTTTTTCAGCCAGCTCTCTGGCCTTTCCTATAAGTTCCAAAGTGACTGGATGTATCTGTGAACCTACATGATCAACATATACTACTATACCCTTCCAATCATCCTTATCTATCTTTACCCTGTCTTCCTCTATATATTCTATTACTCCCACAGGACCCTTCTTCACACATAATTTGCACATTTTGCACGCTGCATTGATCTCAAGTTTTCCTTCCTTTTCTTCTATTGCACCAAAAGGACAGATATCAATTAGTTTTTTGATTATTTCAGGATTTAATTTTTCATTATTTATCACAAGCTTTGACATTAATATTAACTCCTTCAGGATGATACAGACTATACAAATTTCAATTCTCTTAATTTCTTTGCCACTTTTATTCCAATATCTTTACTGTCACCTTCCCATATTTCTCTATCAGTGTTTTCTTCAGGAGGAAACACCTTTTCTACCTGTGTTGGCGAACCATTTAAACCATAATTATTCTGATCTTTGTCATTTAGATCATTCAGGCTAAATATTTCTATATCCCTGTCTTTTGTCTCCATTTTTCTTTTGTAGGAAGGTAACCTGGGCTGGAATATACCCTTTTCTACGGTTATAAGACAGGGAAAGTCGATCCTTGATATTTCTATTGCCTCCGGCATATCCATTTCTATGACCATTGAATCTTTAACTACCTCAAGAATATTTAGCGTATTTGCAATATGAGGTATTTTTAAAAATTCAGCCATCTCTGCCCCGACCTGGGCCGTATCTCCATCAGTAGTCTGCTTGCCACATATTATTAAATCATAACCACCCATTTTTTTTATTCCCTGCGAAAGAGTATAGGAGGTTGCCAGCACATCTGCCCCTGCAAATTTTTTGTCAGACAATAAAAAACCCTGATCTGATCCCATCATAAATGCTTCCCTTATTATTTCCAGAGCCTGAGGGGGTCCCATGCTAAGAACCTTTATAAGACCTCCCTTTTTCTCTTTTAACCTTAAGGCGGTTTCAAGCGCAAAAAGGTCATAGGGATTCATCTTTGAATCGATACCATCCCTTACTAAAACTCCAGTGACCGGGTCTACATTTACTTTAGATGTGCTTGGAACCTGTTTTATACATACTATAATATTCATTTTATTTACTCCTATGACGGAAGATTATTTCTGGGATATATTTTTGTGGTTTTCGTCTCTATTAGTTTACAAAAAGTCCCTGACATGCTTGATATGTCTGCTAATTGTTTTTTTAGCTTTTTTCATATCCTTTTTTTTGATGCTTTCTACTATTTCAAAATGGTCTTTCAATGTTTCATTCAGCCTTTCAGGATTTTTAACATTTTCTACAGCCATATATCTTAAAAATGGGAAGATCAGATTAAAGATATTCTCTATCACAATATTATTAGTTGCACATGCGAGAGCTTTATGAAATTTATAGTCATATTCAGAATATTTTTCATTATTGTTTCTT
>CAZKVA010000217.1:0-2796 GCA_964556035.1 uncultured Actinomycetota bacterium | reverse complement strand
TCTTCGCATTTTTGTAATAGTATATAGATATTTTTAAGAAATGGTTATATTAGTTTGGATCCCCAGAAGGACCAACAGTAACACCTTTCGTCACTTCATTCAAATTCTCATGCTCGGTAAGTTCTGGTCTCTGGTATTCTTTCTTTTTATCTTTTTCCATGTTTTTGCTCCTTTGATGGTGTTAACACTACTACCCTTAGCCTTTAATATTAACATTCTACTGATAGCAGAGGATAATATTTATCCTAAGATTAATATATCATATACTCAGAGATTTTAATAAAATATTTTAACAAATCTTAGATAAATATGGTTTCCCCACTATAATCAACTTCTAAAGGACCTTAAACCCTCTCTTATGAGCAATTTCATTCCATAATCTAAGTATCTGTCAAACAAATAATTTATTCCAAGAAAGATTATAATACTTATGCCTATCAGGGCAAAAAAACCTGAAAACGCAGCTGCATCAATATAGAATTTAAGGGCATATATGCATAGTGCCATAATCATCCCATTTAGCAGGGGTAGCATTACCAACTTCCCAAAATTTTTAAAACCGCACTTGATTATTCTTATAGCTTCAAAGCAAAATCCGATACTTGAAATAGAAGCGCTCAGCAGTACAGAAATTGATGTTCCCAGTATTCCATATCTGATTGTAAGTGGATAGATCGATATAATTAATACAAATAATCTGACCATCTGCCATCTGGTTTCTATTTTTGGTCTTCCAATGGCACGGAAAAGTGGGAGTGTTGTTGCTATTATTGATCTTATTAATCCAGCTAAAACCAATACTTTTATTGCCGGTACAGCTGGCATCCACTCTTCCCCTAGAAATAATCTGGTAAACTCAGGGGCTAAAATAAAGATCAGACCCGCCATTGGAAAAGATATGAATGTGACCAGTTGAAGGACTTTCAGGTATGCGTCTTTTAATCTGGAGAGATTATTCTGCAATTTTGAATATAATGGAAAGCTCACCCGGGAAATAACATTGGAAATCTCTGTTGCCGGCATATTTGAGATCCTGTAGGCGATCTGATAAAACCCAAGCATCGCGGCCCCAAGCATTTTCCCAGCAAAAATATCATCTCCCCGGATAATCAGGAATATCAGAATAGTGGAACCAAGGATCCATTTTCCAAAACTAAAAAGTTCCTTTGCCTGGCTTCTGATAAACTTTAATTTTGGCCTATACGGTTCAATTATATAAGACATTATGCATCTTGTTATATTTCCTGCCAGAAGTCCAAACACAAGAGCCCAGACACTCTTTAAAAGAAATGCTGCAGTAACAGAGACTGTAAAATCAACAATGGTCCCTAAAAACTGGTATTTAAAAAACTTATGAAACTTGAGTTCTTTTTGAAAATACAATATTGCGATATTGTTAAAACTCCGGATAATAATGGAAAATCCAATAACTCTTAAAATTTGCTCAGCATCAGGTGCAGCAAAAAAAACTGCAGCGGGCCTGGCCAGGAAAAATACTATGGCTGCGATTAAAAAACCCCTGATGAGTCCTATTGTCCAGGCTGTATCAAAATAGGATTCAATCCGTTCTTTCTTTTGAATAAGAGCCTGTGAATAGCCAGTTTGAGAAAATGCCCCGAGCATAGATAGGACCAGAAGAGCAATACCAAATATTCCAAAATCATTGGGTGAAAGAAGTCTTGCTAAAACAATTACTCTTATTAATCTAAAAAGGCTGTCTATTATCCTTAAGGTAAAAACCCAGAATGTGCCTCTTGCAGTTTTCCCTGAGAGGCTCCCTCCTGTGGATGTTGCTCTTCTTATAAAATCTTTAATTTTTTTTATGTTTTTTATGTTTCTATTATGGACTTATTGTAATATTCAAATTTACATTGCCCTGAGCATATTTCCATCCATCATTTGAATTATCATCATCTGTATAAGGTCCACTGAAATGGATCCTTACCTGGAAACGGGGTTTCCCGGCATTAATAGCTTTTTGCAGCTCTTCTGTAAGTTTAGATACATTGCATGTGATATTTGGCGTACCATAGCTTGCAATAGGAATACCGCTTAGACTGAAATCACTCTGGACTATCGGTTCTGCTCCCCAATCGAGTATATTTATCCATAATGATTCAAAGATCGATAGAGGATCCCCTGATACTGCGGAATTAGCGAGAGTAAGAGATGCAGAGTTCACTATCTTCCCGGTTAGACTTGATATATCAAAACTTATAAACCCGCTGCACGGCTTATTGCTATCTGAATCACCTGAATATATGTCTCCACCGGCAAATGTGCCTCCTCCAAATTCAATATATCCGCCTTCATTTTCCATCCTCGGCAAATTGATATCAACAGGGTCCCGCTCTACCTCACTAGTACCCACATAAACAGTTATTGAAGTCTCAGAAGTATTTCCGGCTCCATCAGTTACATTGATCGATATAGTATAATCACCCGGGTCACCGGGAGTATTCCATTTTGAAGGATTAAGGGAAGCATCATCAAGTGAACCTCCAGATACATTCCATAAATAAATAAGATCATCCCCATCAAGATCTACTACATCTGCAGAGATCTCATATTGCTTCCCCACATACAGGGTATCTGTTGAGAGATGGATCCCATTTATATCAGGACTTCTATTACAGTTCCACATCAGAGTAATACTATCAGATGCGGTCCCTTCTGAATTCTTTGCAGTAGCCGATAGAGTATATGATGTGCTGTCTCTGTGGATATTGATCTGGACCTTATCAGGACCAAGCGAACCCAGGCTGTCATCTTTACTGAAGGTGATCTCGGGGTAGG
>CAZKVA010000216.1:0-2813 GCA_964556035.1 uncultured Actinomycetota bacterium | reverse complement strand
TCACTGGAAAAAGGATTATCGATTCCGAGGTATTTGCCCACTACAAAGCTTGTTGCTTCTGCCTGACATTCTTTAAATCCGCAGGAAAGGGTCTTGTTTTCACTGCCTTTGTGAAGTATCTCATGAGCATATTCATGAATTAATATAAGGAGCTTGTTATTGTAATCATTTTCCTTTTTTATATGTATTTCTCCACCAAAGGATATGCCTTCAGCCGGTCCCGTATCACATTCGATTACCTTTATTCCACTATTTTTTATTATCTTTTTTAAATTCAGGTATTTGCTTTTATGGCTATCCCCTAAAGAGATATAATATTTTTCAACTTCCTTACCCTTATTCTCACACTGGCTGATATCAAAAACCGCCGCAGGATAAAAGTTTATGCCAGTTATATGTTCTCCTGTTTTTTCTTTTTGCTCTTTTGTCATATGCCTGTAAAATACTCTTTTACCCTCCACCACCATAAATCTATATTTTTGGGGAGCAAGTATTTTAATGGCCTTGCTACCTTTCTTGATCTTATATCCCATTGCCTTCCATTTATCAAAACCCGCAACATGAGTTGCCTCTTTCATCTGCCAGTAGATAAGCATGATATTATTAAGACTGTAAAAATAAAAATTAGATATGAATTCAAGATACTCTCTTAAGCGTTTGCTTTTACCATTTTTTATTTCTTCAAATAATTCACTAACTGCTTTGTCTATAATACTTTTTACTTTTGGATCTTCTACCGGCAAGTGATCTCCTACCTTTCCATGCAGATACCTTTTAATTTTTTTCTTCCTTTATTTTTTTCTTCCGGTAGCCTGCCTGTATTTAAATCTTTCTTATCAGTCTTTCCATTTATATTTTTTTCCATAAAATATTTCAAAATATTTTCCCCCTCATATTCTTTTCCCAAAACACATCCTCTGACATATTTAGGATCTTCTGGATGCTTGAACAAAAACTCTTTTCCATCCAATTTCATTTCTATTCTGTAATTGTCCTTAAGATATGCTTTCATGCCATCGCGGTTTGATGTGGATTCTTTTGCATCATCTATTGCAAACTTGAGCTCTCCGCTAGTACTAACCCTGTAAAATTTACCGCCAAGAATGCTCCCAATATCAATTTCATATTTTTTGAAAAAACTATCTTCTATCTTTTCTGAAACTGCTGCGACATTAAAATCTGAGAGTGCCATACTCCTGCTGCTTATCTCTGTTGCAACAATATTTTTTATTGTGTTTTTGATAATCACTGGCTGCTCTCTTTTCAAAATAATAACCAATAAAATAAGTTATTTACTTTTTCTTCTTTTTAACTAATGCTCCAGGGTTGAATCTTCTGTCTTTTGTGAGGCTCTTTTTATCATGGCTCTTTTTACTTCTTCCATTACCCTGTCAGCTACCTTCTTTGAAAAAGTCCTTAAGTCTCTTTTTGATAACTTTTTTTTATAAGGAGTTTTATCTATTAGCTCTTCTATAATATCTTTTATTTTCATAACTTATTTTTTCTTTCATATAAATATATTGAATATATCATAATGTTGTTTTATCAACAATATATATTTTAATATTTTCCCTTCTTCTTATGAGTATTTCAGCATTTTTTTTGAGAATTATATGGATTTCAGATGGGCTATAAACCTATAATTTACCGCTAATAGTCTGTATTCTTAATAAAAATATCTATATGAAAAGACCGCATAACTTATAAATACGTTGACATAATTGTAAACTTTAATCCTTAATAATTACTTTAATTATTAGTATAGTAAGTTCTATTTTAAATATATAAACAATATTTATAGTAAATATATATATTATAAGAATGTAAAAACTAATTTATTAATTAATTATGAAAAACTCCAACAAGCCCTTCAGTAAAGCATTAAAAGATATTATGAATAGAAAAGATGTTGTCCATAGAAAATTGGCAACCAAAACAAATTATTGTTTTAGTTATTTCTGTGTACTTAAGAAACGAAAAAAACATCCTCCTATAGAAACTATTAAAAAAATAGCTCATGGACTAGACATACCACCGGAATATTTCCTGGAATACAGAATAAATAAGCTTTTAAAACTATTAACAGATAAACCTGACATGACTGACCGTGTTTTTGAATTTGCAGTAGAACTTGTTGAAAATAATCTAAAAACTACAAAAAAATAATGATAATTTTTTAGTTAAACCGTGAACCCATCTTTTAGTTATTATAGTTTTTTACGATTACGAGACTCTGAGCTTCCTAAAGTTTTCAGGGATCCCTAGCAAATCAAGAAATGATTCATAAAATTCAATATTGTATTTAATAGATCAGGTTAAATAGCAACTTATAACAGTTTTTCTGCCACTGACTTTATTATTGATTTAGTAAGTTCTTTTCTATTCATTTCTGCAGTATAGGTGTAAGTTTTTTTGTTTCTATCTATTCTTAAAATCTTCTTCTTTGCAAGGTTGTTCATAGTGGACATAATAGTGGTATAGGGAATAAAGTTTGATTTCTTCTCCTTTATTTCTTTCCTCAGAAAGATCTCATATACTTCCCTGTTTGTAACCTTACCCTTATCCCATACAACCAGTAAAATATCTGCCTCTAGTTTTGATATCCCATACATATTTTTCATTAAAGTTTTTTGTGATTCGGATAATAAATTCATTTTATAATTAACATTCTACAACTCTTTTTAGTTATTTTATAACCATCATTTTCTATTCATTTTATATTATAATGCAATTTTCGTATATTACTTTCCTATCAGTTAGAAATAATTCGAATAACTTTTAAAAATGGCAGCTTAAATCTCCAAAGATTAGTC
>CAZKVA010000215.1:0-2835 GCA_964556035.1 uncultured Actinomycetota bacterium | reverse complement strand
CTTCTTCATATCCTCCCCAGATATATGCCCAACCGCCTATTGATGTTTTCTTTTTCATAGATCCTCCTTTGTCTAAAATTATTTTTTAACTTTATATAAAGCAGACTTTTTTAGCCTTATCCCTAAAACCCTTAACTATTATTCTGATCTATATTTCGGCAGCATAGGCACATCCATATTTATATCAGGACCAAAGAATTTGAACATCACCAGATCACAGCTTCCTGTATTTTCAATAGTAAATCCCTGCAATGCTTTATCGTGGGCTACAAGGAGTTCATCCCTGCAGTAATCTAGCCCCAGGTCTCCGGCCACTACATCTTTACCATCAACAGAAGCGGATCCTTTCCACACAAATATATTGAATACTCCCTTTTCTTTGCAGTCTATCATCTTGCCGGGTTTTAAGGTGAGCCGTTTGCCGCTAAATTTAGTAGTATTGTAATAAATCCATTCCTCCCATCCATCAGGAGAACGGGTATCCTCGATCATAAATGGCTTAATGTGGTGATTTTCATAAAAATAGGGATCACCATTAGCCTCCCAGTCTACGATATCAAGTGCAGCCATCTCCCCCTTCCGGGCCACCTCTTCTTCGGGAAGGAGTCTCGTAAGAAGTTCTTTATCAATAGCAAGATCACCTATCTTTGCCTGAAAGACTGACATGATGTCGGAGGATTCCTGAAGCTCTAAGGTAAGGGCCGTTCCCGGAGCGTGCAGTATCCCGCATGGGATATGAAAGCCCTCTCCCGGGATATTCATATAGGCTCTGGCATGGGCAAGCATCCTGTTGTCACCATTCCAATCTTTAAGGTATGGCAGGAATATCTCTTCCTGAAGACTTTCCTCCACAATATATGGATGTACCCCGAAGAATGTCTCCGGATGGGGGCCCGGGTCCGCTTCAAGGAAGTAATATGACTCTTCTTTGGAATTCATGCCGACTTTTTTTGCGTCTTTTGCCCTCTGGTGAAGGTGATAGAAGATCCTGCAGTTAAAGTCATATATCTTCAATAATCTATCCAGGTCTTTGTGGCCCTTTGCATATTCAGCCCCCATAATAAGGTCACCTGCCGCAGCACAGGCTTCTTTTAAGTGTATGTTTTCTCCCTCGATATCTAAATAGGAGTATCCCTCATCTTCAATATTTATCCGGTTTTCAGCATGGGTTACTGAAGCGAACCACCGCTCGCAGATATAACCCCTGTCTCCTGCATCATATTCTTCCTCTTTCAGGCCAAGTCTTTTGCCTGGAGGTAGGAAGTCTCTGGCGACCCAGGCGGGCTTTAATTTTAATGATCCATTTGTGTTCTCCAGCTCTTTTTCAACTATACTCCTTATATCGATCACAAATACCTCCGCTATGTAAAAAATATACTATTTACCTCAGCTCAGTAATCCTTTGAGGAATTTTAAGCTTTTTTCAGTAAGCACAAGTTCACTTTCCTCCGTCTGTCTCCAGATAGAAGCAGCTTTTGCTATGACCTTATTATCAGGAGTGAATGATTCTATTACTACCCATCTATTATAATCTATTCTTCTTAAGGCATCAGCTATAGCTTTCCAATGTACCTGTCCTGTCCCTGCAGCACCCCTGTCGTTTTCACTGGCATGAAACATGTATAATAAGTCCTTACCTGCATCAAGTACTGCCATCGAAGAGCTTTTTTCTTCTATGCCCATATGAAATGTATCAAGATGGATCTTCAGCATCTTGCTCCCTACGTCTTTACACATCTTTACTGCATCCCGGCAAATATTTATAAAATCTGTTTCAAACCTGTTTAAAGGTTCTATTGCTATATAGACACCCAGTCGTTCGGCCCACTGGCAGGCCCTGCCCAGACTGTCAACAACTGTATCCCATTGGATCTTTCTTTCTTTCTCCGGGACCATAGATGCCCTGCCCACAGCAGAATATACGGGCCCGTCAAGCAGGTCGCATTCCAGCTCTGAACAGGCTTCAAGACAATCCCTTATATAGCTTAACCCGTTTTCGATATAATCCTTATTTGGTCCCCTTATATCCCGGTCCTCACCAAACATCCCGCATATAGAGGAACATACAAGACCATTATCCTTAAAAGTCTTCAAGGTCTTCCTGTAGTCAAGGTCGCCTTTCTTTTCAAGGGCTATTTCAACCCCGTCAAAGCCCATATTTTTAAATTTTGAAAAGAGACTGCTTGCATGTTCATCTGTAAATGTACCAGCATAAAGAAGGGTATTGATCCCGAATTTCATGTTTATCTCTCCAATCATTTATTTTTAAATATTTACATATATCTGCTACCTATTCATAATGCACATTGATCTTTTTACCCATTTCAGCAGATTCAAGAATAGCATTACTTATTAAGTCTTTTCAATCTCCTGTATACCCTTTCTCTGGGTTTTAGAACGAATAAATTCTTTTTTTTTACAAGCATTGAGATAACATCAATCCCAGGTGCTAGAGATGAATTAGTCTTTAATGAAAAAAATAATTCCAAGTTACATCATATGCCGCAAGATTTTAAAAATTTTACACTTTTTTCAAATATCTCAGGTGGTCCTACAATCTCCAGGGTAGAATTTTCAATCCCTGCATCTTTCAGGACATCCCAGACACCTCTGATGTCTATGATTCCATCCCCCATTGCAATCGTTGAAAAACCCGCGCCATATTGTTTGCCTCTTCTGGGCAGCCAATCTTCACCAAGATCTTTCCAGTGTATATGATGGATCTTATCCTTGAAGACTTTAGCAAGTTTCACAGGATCAGAACCTCCAAGCCAGCTATTACCGGTATCAAGATTCAATCCAAGAGCAGGATGGTTATCAAGAAGCTCAAATATC